>JAIRMQ010000018.1 GCA_031258575.1 Holosporaceae bacterium
TTAGGAATTTCGGTGTTATCCAATTCCACGGTCGCGATTCTCGGGTTATCCTTCAGAATGGAATTCAGAAGGCAAACCAGCACCCGTTTATGAGATTCCGCGCCGAAAATCCGTTTAAACACGAAATCACAAGAGGCCTTGATCAATTCTTGCTTTTTAGTCATTTACTTCTCTCTCCGACGGAAAGAATATATCATAATTTTCTTGATTTATCAAGTGAAAAACAGAAGCGGCCGAACCGCTGATCTCTCCGTCGTCCGCCGAATCGCGGAATTTGTAAGCCAATTTTCGCGGGAGTATTTCATTTCGCGCAAAACCATGGAGAATCAGGCGGCCTACACCGAACGCACCCGCGGACTCAAAGCCGCGGACGAGGAAATTTGGGCGGAGGATATGCAAGTATGCTTCTGAAAACGAATTCCGCAGGTCAAAAGCAGAATGAACCGTCGCTTGAGGCGGCGGAGGCTGTTATCAAGCAGTCATTGTGTTTCAAGGCGTTACATGATGCCTGCGAAAGAAAAGAATTTACTCCGGAGGCGGTACAGATGTTACACGTGAAAGCTGCCGCTCTTGCCGAGCGCCTTGTGAAGGAAAATATACATGTATTGGATAACAGGGAGCTCTTAAAAGAATTTGCGGCTGCCGGGAAACCCGGAGAAAATGCACTTGAACATCGGACATTGCTTACCCGAGAGAACTGCAACCGTATCGCAGAATTAGGTCGCATTGACATGAATATGGAGCGACAATCTCAGGTGTATAAAATGAAGGAACTTGAACAGGTCAAAATTGAAAAGTCTTATGATTTTGATATGAGCAGGTGAAAAGTGTAAAAAAGCTGTTTTTGAGAAGTTTCTTATTAAAAACGTCAAGCAAACGTATTTTTCTACTTTCTGTTAAGGAAAGTACAATATACTTGGATCATGCATAGTTGAGCGGAAAGATGGGAATTGTCAAGTTATTTGTTGCAGAGTTTATTTTGCTGCTTTCGATTGTTAGTTTAAATATTAAAGCGATGGAGTATCCAGATTGGAATACACAAGCGGATGCACTACTGAATGGTGCTCAGCCCTGTCATGTTATAGGAATCACCAAAGAATCAGAAATATTACTGGATGATGCTGTTTTTTTGTCGGCAGCTTTACACGCAAAACACATCGGGCAGATCGGAGAAGAACAATTGCGGGTATTGCTGGAAACATGTGAACGGTTTTACACGAAAGAAATAGTAGCCTTATATCACAGTATTTCACAAAATATACAGCGCATAAAGGATCCGCAACTTTGTACAAAGTTTCTTGAAAGATTTGCTGAATCCAACAATAAGTTTTTTGCTTTATTTAAAAACATTATGCGGGCGGGAAGTATAGATTTAGTTGCAGATTTTTTCAATGACCAGCGAGAAGAGGCTATTAAGAAAAATATTACAACGTATTTCCAAAAAAAGTGGGCCACTAAAACTCAGCAATTAAAATCGATCCCAGTTGAGTTTTCTTCTTTTTTAAAGTTAATCATTTTTAATGAATATTTTTTCTCGAAACAGCCGCTTTTACAGGAAGAAATTCGTATAATTAGGTCTTTGATTAATACTTTTTTGAAAGCACCTGATGTAATGATAATTTATAATTTACTGTCAATTGAAGATAGGAACCCGACACCACAAGAAGAACAAGCTTTTACTGCCAGGGTATTAATGCAAAATAATTTTGAAACTTCTCTGATTGTAAGGTCATTTGTAGAGAGTAGAGTAATTGAGAATCGCCCATACACCGGCGTTTTAATAAATTACAGTATAGTTACTTTGGATGGAATTGATCTGTGTTATTATAAGAAAAGTTCTTACTGCGATGAGCATAACTGCTCTCTATTAGCGGGAAGATGTTATTCTTTTGGAGATTTTACAATTCATTCTTTGGATGCAAAAAATTTAGTTAGTAAGTTTTTTGTAGATTATTGCTGCATGCGAACTTGTATGGATACAAGTATTCCACGTGGACATAACCATATTAAGTACTTTTATATAGTCCAATCAAACTATTTGCGGAAGGAGAATTTTTCAAAGAGGTATTGTCCATCTCGGTTTTATATTTTGTGCGATGCTCGAAATGGTACAAATGTATTTGTTCAACATGGGGAAATATCTTTGACAGAATCTTTTATCATGAGTGATGAGCCACTTGCAAAAACCAACAATGGTACTATAATAGCTGGGGTGCGTTGCGATGAGATCAAAACTCAAGGGAGGATATGATGTCATTTTTTAAAGGTATATTAGTTTCTACTGTAATCGGCTGTTTCTCGTTCGCTTATGCCGGTGTTTATGAAATTGAAAGCGACACCAACGGGAAGGATGTGCGACTTGTAAAAGTTTGTTCGCTTGGCATACAAGAAAAACACCGAGAAGAACTTACAGGTCCTTTGTTTCGTGTTAAAATAGATTCGCTGCGTTGCTCGCAAATGACGCCTGAGAAGTTCGTCGTGGAATGTGATGGGAGAGTAGTCGCGTATATTGTATTTGGACAGCAAATTACCACTCTTGACCCGTTATTAGAATTAGCCGATGATAAGGGCGATATCAATGTTGAACTTATGCAGAATGGTGCCAGCGGTTCATTCAGGTTAATTGTAGAACCAAAAGTTGCCACTGCACCTTCCACTCCACGAGTTCCTGTTGTTGAAGGAGTGCAGGGAAAAGGACATCTTTCGGATGGTGACGCGCAATAAATGATCGCCCGCTGCAAAGCAGCGGAGTATTCAATGGGTTACGGTATTTTTTGTAAATCTATGTTTTTTCCGTGCCCGTGTATTTTTATCCTCCAATGGGTTGAATCGGCATGGTCTGATGCCGTTTCATAGAAAATTTTTTGAAGAAACTCTGTATTCGCGATTGCCGCGGCGGAAGAAACGACTGTGCTTTCAAGTTTAGGAGCAACACCGGCTTCATGCCCGCATATGATGCATTTTTTTAGCTCCCGAAACAATTTTTGAGAACAAAATATCTTGAATAGAGAGTCGTTACGGCCAAAATCCAGAATCATTTTTTGCGTATGATATGAGCAATAACCAAGATATTTTCAGATGATTTTAAGGAAACTAGGAGTATGAGACGCTGATTTTCAGGGGCAATGGTTGACACAAAGTCTGTCTCTACCTTATTAACAAGTAAATCTCGCGCTATTTCTTCAGAAATGAGATATTACACAAAATAAAGACATACATGAAAATATGGAATACAATAAATACGTCAAACGAAAAATTAAAGGAAATATCATGCCTCCTGAACCAATTACATTACTTAAAAATGCGTCGCAAGCATTAAATGATATAAATGAAAGCAATCGTAAAAATAATGTAGCAAATCCGCAAGTCAATCATGTCACAACAGGAGGCTTTAGAATAAAACTACCTGGTCAGGGAAAACAAGTTTTTGAAGGTCAAATTTTTGACGATATTTTTGTTGCAAAAGCTTCTGCTTATCGAGGATTTGGCATTCCTGTCCGACATAATTCTATAACATCATCAACCCCCAAGCGACACTCAGAGGTCGCTTTTTTACAACATTTAACAAATACAGATTCAAGATCTAATTATCAACAAACTTCTGTTTTAAAAACAGCCTTACAGCGAGCCCAGCAAGAAGCTTCGAAAAATGATTTACGTTTAAAACAAGAGCCGTATGAGGCGAGAGTCTCACGTACGGTTCCGTGAGAGACTGATGGTGAAACTCCCTCGGTCTACTCGACTAAAGCGCCGAAACACCTCTGCTCATGCAGCCTTTTACTGTCTTTGTTGGCCTTTATGGGATGCTGCAGAAAGCAATATGTAGGATGATGATTATGCCTGCATATCGGAATATAATCCGCATCCGGCGAATCTTTATGTCTTTAGCATTCTTCGTGCTTTAGCACGTAGTAATTGAATGTCCCATATCTGGATATATTGCTGAGAGTTCTTAATCTTGCTTCCGACAAATCGACTTAAGGACTTTGCTTATAGAATTGATAGATCCTAGTAAATTGCCAGGAACATAAGCAAGATTATCCCATCCTTCTGGTGCGTATCGTCTAGTAAATATAGCTGCCGTATTTCCAACTGTATCCAGAACATTTTCAAAGATTCCCATCCTCTTATCAAAAAGATTTTCATGGTCTTTACGATAGATTAGCTCAGGCAAATCCAAAATTCCCAAACTAGCTCCTAAACCATCTATTGGATAAGAAATAGTTGTAGATGCTGAATTAAGCTTATTATATTTCTGAGAGTTTCTTCCTGCGGCCGAAAAAGCCGTTATGGCAAGAGGTAAAGCAGATACAAGAGAACTCGTTATAGCTCTAGACACTTTCCGTCCCATGCCTGGAGTATCGGGATGTGGATCCAGTTGGTCTTGGGTTTCCGGATATCTTGTAGAATCTCTGGAAAAACAATTTCTAATTCCACTTGCTATTTTACTTGCTAAGTCTAGAAGAGGCGGCACTCCAAAAAGACCAACGGAGATTAAATCCATTCTAGCGGCTCTTAGAGGAGACAAAGCTGGAGCGACCATCATTGCGGTATTCGCAGCTAATCCTGCACCTCGAGAAATAAGCTTGATTCCTCTATTTAGATTCCACCCTTTATTATAAATACTTCTAACACTTCTAGAAATATCAGCTGTAGCTCGCGCGACTCCAGTACCTCCGTTAATATATTTAATCGCTCCGCTCATAATTTTTTTCCTCCTAATAATTAGAGATGCATTTATATGAGTATAGTACTTTATTTGATTGGACTAAGCAATACTGTAATGGTATGATACTTACTAGAGGAAAAGGTTATCAATATGTATCCTATTAATTTTTCATCGGTATGTATTGTGATTTATATCATTTTTAGCGTGTCGTATTGTAATGCAATGAATGAAAGTGTTTATATGGCATTACATGAAGCTATACTAGCTTCTTTTTCTCATATTGGCATTACAGAAGACTATAGAATGTATGGATATGAAGGAATCAGTTCTTCAAAATTACATTCAAATACCCAGAAAGCATTTAGAAGTTCATACAGAAGTGCAGAAAACATCGAGAAAATTATACAGAAGTTTCTTTCCGATAATATCGTCGTTGATACTAATGAACTGTATTTATATAAGGATGATTGCTTTGCAGGATATTATAGGAAGTGGATACATAGATCTATATTAATTTACATATCGCCATCGATTTGTGATTCTGTGTTGAAAGAATTATATAGTGGAGATCCACTGCTGATTATAAACGGCACCGATGATTTTGTTATAAAACATATGACATTTAAATTATCAAAATCGTTATCCGATATGCATAGTCGTCAATTACTATTAGAACATTTGATTGGAGCGGAGCGTTCCAAATGTGTAAACCTCGGCATCAGAAATATTTCTTTTCCAGCATCATTGAGTAATATAAGCCATGTACCTTTACTGCGTACCATGTGCAACCAGATTGGCAGTCAATTATTAGAAAAGGTTTATAATCAGTCTGATAAGGATAATTTGTTAAGTGACAGGGTAATCAACTTTGCGCGTACAAATTGGCAAATCGAGAGAAATCTTTTTATCGCCCAAGATAATAACCATCAGTTGCTTACTAGAAAATTCCGTGAAAAAATTTCCACTAGAAATATGCACGTCACTCCTGAAGTAGAAGAACAAGCTATAAATAAAGGTATCAAAGCTTTACTAATTCAACTGCCTATTTCTAATAATATAACTATTATTCGTACCTTATTTCATCATGGAATGTTTCATTTATTTTCTCCTGCCGAAGATATTTTTATGATGCATTTACATCCTAAAAAACAAGGATGGTTCAAGAACATATTATCCAAAGTAATTGGTAGTCAGGTGGAGACATTATTTCAAACAGACAAAATATTTTGGCTAGAATGTATTACCGGAGTTATGAGATCCAGAGCTATCAGAGATTATATTCTCAATCCCATAGATCAAATTAGCCTTGGTAAATTTTTAGGATTGAGCACTGTTTCGGAACCGGCTACAATGGCTCTTCCACCCAAATTAGACAAAATGTATTCTGGAACTCATTCTAAATATGGTTCTGTAATCAGTAGGTTAGATTACATAGATTTTGCGTCCAGAGTGGCTAGAACGATATATACAGAAGAAGGTTTAGGTTCTGTAATAGATCCTGAAATGCGTAAAGATGATACTTATGCTTGGAGCAAAATACCTGAAGAAACGTATCGATCCCTCACAAATGCTTTTACTGCTAACAAAATTACAGCTACATTAATCGTAGATACAGAAATAAGAACGTCAACAATTCAAATCACTCAAGAAATAAGAGACTATCTGATAGATCAAATAACCGGAGGTATGATTTTGTCACTTCCTGCAGATCATGCTATGACATTGATATATTCTCTATTTCCAGAAGGATTATTTCATTTATTCAATGGAGCAGAGTTTGTACTAATGAATCATCTTCAGCCTACAGGAAGAGATTTAACGCCGGCAGAAAGATTGTTTTACTTAGAATGTCTTGCCGGAACTAGGAGAGCGCAGTCTATAAATGAAGGTATAGCCAATCCTGTGAGAGGTTTTAGCTTGGAGGTATTTCCTCATTATAGAATAATAAAATAACTGAAATCAGCGAGTACAATCGCGTCTCGAGGCATTGATTTCTCAGATTTTAAAGGTACAGATGAAGAGTTGACAGCGATTTGCAATATTGAACAACAAAGAGATTCTGAAAAAGATATTGATATGCTGCACAAATATAAATACGAGAAGAAATACGGGGCTTTGCTTCCGTGCTTCGTACTGCATCATATTGACGGCGACAAACTCAACAATCGTCTGAACAATCTGCAACCGCTCGCGCAGCGGCAGCATGCCGCTCTGCATCTCGAGATTTGAAAAAACCACAAAAATTGCCGCTTGCGATTATATTATTTAGGGGCTGTCCTAGATAACTGATTTAAGTTATATTAGATTGAAAATGCAAAGACTGACACATTATTGCCGATTATTCGCGAAAAAATTGTTCCAGATTCAATTGCTTACACCGACGGTATTGAGAATTTTTGGAATCAAGCCAAGCGTCATCTGCGCAGGTTTAACGGGAGAACTTTTTGTACTTTCTGAAGGAGTGTGAATGGAGATTTAATAATCCAAATCCAAAAAAGCAATTTAATCAACTATGAGGCCGCTGCATAATTAGCGTATGAGAGTAAGATTTGTTAATATTCTGGAGTTGTATGGTATTATGAGGTTTTCATGAAGAGTTTTTTGAAACTGGCAGCCGAGAGTCGCGTTAAGGACAATAATTTGCTGAAAATAGACGGCGTAATAGATTGGCATCAGCTGCGATTGGTGTTGAAGAAGATTGATCGCTCTGGTCTCGGTCCGACTGGCTATGATACGCTAAAGCTGCTGAAAGCATTGATATTGCAGGCATGGTACAGTCTGTCAGATACAGAGTTGGAAGAATCGCTCCGGGTTCGCATGGATTTTTTGTTATTTACGGATCTCGACGAAAACGTTCCTGATGCTACGACAATCTGTCGTTTTCGCAATCTTCTGATATCCAGAGGTTTGCTGGAGAAAGCTCTGAGAAACATTAATCGTCAGTTGGAGCAGAGGAATCTCAAGGTGAAACCGACGGAGGGAGCGATAGTGGATGCGACAATTATCGAATCGGCGGCGGCTCCTCAGAAGACCGTCGACGCGATTCCAGTTGATAGAGAGGAGGGAAATACGGTTTACGAAGCGTCAGACGTACAATTATCGGCAGACAAAGACGCTCGCTGGTTGAAAAAAGGCAAACACAGCTATTTTGGCTACAAATCCTTTGTGACAGTGGGGGCTCAGCAGGGATATATCGAAAAGGTTGCGGTCACGCCGGCCAACGTCTCCGAATGCAAATACTTCGAGAAGGCCATCGAAGACGTTGAAACATCAAGATATTATGCCGATAAAGGCTACGCGTCAGCTGAAAATCGAGCAATTTTGAAAAAGAAAGGCCTGAAAAGTGCAATCATGTACGCCGCGTGCAGAAACAAACCCCTGGGACACTGGCAAAAAATCTTCAACAAGCTGGTATCCAAGGTCAGATACAAGGTCGAACAGGCCTTCGGAACATTGAAACGGAGATTCAAATTCATTCGAGCATCATACTTCGGAACCGAAAAAGTCCTCGTTAAGGCCATCGCATTCAACTTGCTCAAAGCTATAAATACCGCATAATGCAGCAAAATGACGATAAAATGAAAATAATAGACTGAAAAATAAAGAAAATTACCAACCGCAACCTATACTAAAATTCTCTAAAGCCCCTCTTTCATAAATGCTCTCTCGTAAAAATATCCTTTATGCAGCGGCCTCAACAAATCTTACTCTCATACGCTAATTATGCAGCGGCCTCACTATATCAGATGGTTAAACAAAATATGCTGTAGCTATCGAGGACAGCCCCAAATTATAATTTTATTTTCTTGATAATAGAGGCATGATGGACAGGAGTTATGTTAGAGTTTTCTTTCGTTGATCTTTATACATCTTCCTCAATATCTTTTTGGCTCGACCTTTCTTAAAGCCTTCTTCTAATCCGGTAATATGAAGGGATCGGCAAAAGTTGTAGGGTTTATTATTGCAAGTAAATTTTCTCTAAGAGAATCAACTTTAATTTCCTTTTTATATTCTTCAAGTTGTTTAATTCTAGCTTGTGATTGTGCCATTAATTTGCGTAGTTTTTTTCGCATGGAGCTTTCGTCAGTTGCAGTTATTCGAGATTCAATGCTTTGCAATCCAGATTCTTTCGTTCTCATATCAGGCAAGAATCTCCATATGTCGTCGTTGAGCCCTTCGGTTTTTGCTTTATTATAAAAGTTATATCTATTTTTTTCTCTATTTATTTTTTCTTTTATTTTTATCAACGCTGCTTTTAAAGCAGATACATCTTCTTGAGTTCCTCTTAATTCAGGCATAAAGATATTACCTTCGTTTAAAACTCTGAACTTAGTTATTTCTGGAGTAGTTATTCGCCTGAGATCTTGAAGAGTTAGAGGAGAATAAGAAAGATCGTATCTACCTCTAAATTGTTCTCTTAATTTTTGTGCTAGAGTGTATCTGAACTGGGGATTGCTCACAGAAGCAGTTCTAATCGCTCTTCTCAATATTGTTCCTTCAGGTTCTATTAATTTTGATGCAATTTGATAAACATATCTCGGCTTGATTCCTGCTTCCAAAGATAAGCTGAGCTCGGAAGGTCCAACGTAATCAAATACCGCTCTTTCCTCTAGTGGATCATCATGTCCTTGAAGCAAATCTTTTCTCCCCGAAACAACTATACCCTGCTGTCGACTTTCATCTTTTTTTGAGCCGGCATTTCTTAGATTATTATCGTGTAGTTTGTCATCAGTAGCATGATAAAATTCGTGAGCAACTCCAACCCACGCAGGTCTATGTCTTTGTTCTACTGTTGCTAGCCTCTCGTCGTTTCTCTTAATCCATCCTGTAATAACAGGCACTACTTCGTAAAAACGAGCCTGTGATTCTCCGTTCATTTTACCATAATATCTTGGATCATAGCTAAGACTTAATATATTGCTATCATTGCTATACCCCTGAGAAAGAGGAGTACCGCTTTTATCCTTACGATCAAACCAAATAGCTATAACTCTTTTTTTAATAAGAGATGAACCTATTTTTGTGCTAGCATCACGCAGCAGTTTTTTTCCAGCATCCAGATCCAATATAGTATTCACGTCGGAAATAAATTGCCAATATGGCCACAATTTACAATTGTCTGAAATGCTATTACCATAACCAAACTTGACTTTATTAAACAATTCCTGAGCTATTGCCTTTTTATCAGTATCGCTATTTATCTTCTCTAATGCTGCCTGACCCATTTGGATTATTTTCGATTGTTCCTCAGGTGTCAATTCAATTTTTTGAAAGCTTGCTTCATCCGTGCCCTCTACGCCAATATCTGAAGGATTACCCCTGCTGATGACATCCGGTACAGAAAAAAGATCTTGTTCTACAAACAAACGATCTATAGAGGATGAAGCATCCCCATATCCACTATGTCTATTGAATCTTCCTAAAAAACCACCCATTTCGTATATCTTCCTACCAAAACAATTACTTCAATTCAGCGTACAATCATAGTATGATATCTCACTTTTATAATGTCAAGGCATTGTGTACATCGGGGATTGTCCAACAAAAATAGAAAAACTGTTTTAAAATTTTTGAAGTTTTGGCGGTTTTCGCAAATTTTATCCATGGTGGAGAATCCGCTTACTAAAGCTTCAAAATCAGCATTTTTCGGATTGATTTTCTATTTTTATTGGGCAATCCCTCAATTCCCAGAATATTGTTTTTCTTATTTTCTCTATGATAGAATTAGTATTCTAGAAAATAATAAAAGAGGTAATTATGTTAAGGAAAATATACGCTTTAGCGGTGTTCGGTTGTTTTTGTTGTTATGGTATGAATCCTGACGAACAAATGTCTTTTTGTATGGTACCAGGTTTTGCTTTTAAGAAAGACGATGCTTTGAGTATAACAATAGACCAACGCGATGAAATAGACGAAACGGCACATCGATTAGTTGAAGAAGGCGATGAATTTTATAAATGGTGTTATTTTGACAAAGCTTATAATTGTTACGAAATGGCTTTGGTTAATGGTAACGAAAACTCAGAATTGCTTCGTTTAATAAGAAAAACAATCGAGGAAATACCAGCTTCTTGGCAAGATAATGTTTTCGAATTACACAAGCAATTTTTTCCAACTTTTTGCATTATAATAGAAAATAGTGTCGTAAATGTTTTTATCAAATTATTAAATTGTTCTATTAGGGTATATGATAAAAATGGAAAACTTTCCCCTCAAAAATATTTTATGTGGGGTGCTATTTCAAAAATTTGCTATAAGAACTATAACAATAAAAATGGAATAATAAATGACATGGTTTTACGGCGCAACTGATAATAAGATATGTCAGAACCTCGACCCTGGAACAAAAAGCCGAATTCGAAGCTTGAATTGCAGAACTGAAAGAAGTCGGCTGCGAAAAAATATACCAAGAACAAATCGGTTGCGCGAATATTCGGTACGGAAGTGAAATATTTTATCGAAGAACCTGTAATCCTCATATTTTAAATTGATTAGAAATATTAAAGAAGGAGAGTAAATGTGATGGAAAGGGCACTGCGACAGCATAGCTCGTCATGCACTGGTTTTTGACGATCTACTCCGGTTTGATAATCCACATGAAAACGGTACTTCTCCAAATGCTCCAGACCCAGCTTGCACTTGCTTTTATTAAATCGCGCCGTTTTCAA
>JAIRMQ010000024.1 GCA_031258575.1 Holosporaceae bacterium
TATGCATATAGCCCAAATAAGAAACTTCACGCATTTTGCTTCCCCCCCCCAAAAGAGAGCCTAAAAACATTCTATTCCAATTAAGTGGAAAAGCATTACTTGCTTTTATATTGCCCCAAGTACGCTCAAATACACTTGCAGAATCTTCAGGCACACAATTGATAACATCATCCATAGTTGTCGCAGTGCTAAGCAAAACATTGACAGCGTCTTCGGCTGCTGCTGTAATACCATTTGCCGCAGATAACTTTTCTGAAAAAACACGAATCGCGAAAGACCGTCGATCAGTTGTTTCTTCCAAAATCTGCTGGAAAAGAAACGCATACGCGTTAGAGTAAAATAAACCTCCGCTTAACAAAACAGTCGCTAAAACTCTCTTCATTTTCTCCTCCCTCATTTCCATTTTATATGGTATATAGCAGCTACCATCAGTCTAATATTTTCTCGCTTTTCGATTTTAGTATCACGCTCTCCCAACACCCCACCAACATGCCTCGAAAAACGACAATCGGCACTATTTCCAAGATTCGCGCTGAGTTCCGTTCTCATATGCCAATTCCCAAAAGACTTTTCTGCGCCTAGGCAAAGCATCGGAACTATGCTTTTGTTTTTATTATACACAGTTTGATGGTTTTTCGCAATACAATCAATTTTGGAAAATGCTCCGCCGATTCCGAAATAAAATAAGGTATTTTCCATAAATCCGCCTTTAGATGTGGCATACCCACAACATAAAAATAATTGAGGAACTATAGCGCTACTTTTTGCTTGCATTTCTAACGTATCTTCCTCTTTTTCTGCTTTTATCTTAACAGAGGTATTATCTTTTGCCGCCATATTTATATCAAAGCGTACTTCGGCTCCTAAATAAAAATCGTTAATGTTTCGTCTGTATCCAAATAAAGAAGTTGCGGAAAATTTGCATCCGGATTTCTTTTTTCCGTATTCTGTGTCTTTTTTGACTGCGCTAGTATTTATAGCATCTCTTGTAACCTCATATCCCAACATTCTATGCGCAAAAGCCAAAGCATTCGCATTTGTATGAGCAACCGGGTAAGAATAACTGTCCCTAGTTACTTGATGATCGAAATTTTGCATGAATATTGTTCCGCCCGCCCCAGCATAAAAACCGGAGAAATCATAATATCCCGGAGACATAGCCGCTACATCGCACGCAACAAGCAAAATACAAAAAAAATCCTTTACTTTCATTCCTGCCAGTCCTCCAAAGTTAAAAACCAGCTTTCTTTTTATTAAAAAGCCATACACAGCTTAGTATAGCATTTTTATAAAAATATGTCCAGCCGTTTTGCTCTGTCAAATGAAATATTTAACATCTGGTTTTTGATATCGTCGTATAGTTTAATCTTGTAGTTATCGATTTAGGAAGATTCTTTTTTCTGTTTTCTCTAAATACAAGTATTTCATTTTTTCTTTACTGGAGCTATAATAAAAGTATTTTAAGAAGGAATTTTTTAATATGAATAAAGCAGTTTTTCATTTAGTTTTGTGTGCAGGATTGTTAGTTGTAGGTTGCGCTAGAGATATCTCCTCCTCGAGTTATAATGCAAGAACGGTCGGAGCTGCTTCATCGACTTATCCATGCACTGTAGTCAGTCAACGCAAAATAATGGTAGAAGAAGGAGAGTATCTGGAAGATAATAAAACCGGAGGCATTATGGGAGCGATCGCCGGCGGAGTTTTGGGAAATGCCATGGGCGGAGGTCGAGGACGCGTAGTAACGACGGCAGCGGGCGCACTTGCAGGAGCTGCGGCTGGCGCGTATGCTGAGAAGAAACTAAAAAGTCAGGAAGGCATTGAGTACATCGTAAAAATGGAATCTGGCGATATGAAAACGATAGTTCAAGGAACCGATGTAATTCTAGTACCAGGTCAAGCAGCTTATTTAGTTATAGATCACCGTGGACGTTCCAGGTTAATTGCTCGGTAAAAACTAAAATTTGCATACAATTCTTACCGCAGATTCCAATGGGATAGATCGTGTCGCTGAAGTTCTTGTGAATGGAGAAATTGCGATTTTTCCGACAGAAACACTTTATGCACTTGGCGGTAATGCTTACGACGATAGTGTTGTCGCTAAGATTTATATCTGTAAAGGCCGCCCTCGATCAAAACCTCTAAGTGTATGTTACTCTTCTTTTGACAAAGTCTACGAAGATCTTGAAGTAGATAAAAAAGCAGAGATTTTAGCAAAGAAATTTTTACCTGGCCCATTAACAATGATTTTAAAACGTCGAATTGGGACAAGAATATCTAAATTGTGCTCCTTCAAGTTTGAAACTGTTGGTATAAGAATTCCTGCGAATAAAGTGGCAATAGATCTATTAAAAAAATTGCCCTTTCCTTTAACTGCTCCAAGTGCAAATCAATCATCTCAACCGAGTGCTATTACTGCTGATCAAGCGTCGGATAGCCTTAAAACCGAAAAAGATTTAATAGTTCTAGATGGAGGAAAATGTTCCGTTGGTATTGAATCAACCATCGTAGATCTTATCCAAAATAAAATTATCAGAATAGGAGCCATTCCTCCTGAAGAGATCATTTCTATAATTGATTAATTGCTAAACAACGACTATGTAGTATCACTTTTGGATATTATATTTATTTTTTATTTTTCGAAAAAATTAATTTCATATTTATATGTTTTTGGGATATTTTTATTTTATATCAAAAGAATCGGAAGTGGATAATGTTAAACTCTTTCTTTGAAATGCCCAAGACTCTAGATTTATTTCAGTTTGCTGTATTAAATCCACAGATCGCGATGCTTACATTTTTAGAAGTCGGGAAAGAAATGGCATCGCAGCCTAAAAAAATGGAAGAGGCTCAACTTGATTTAACAAACAGACTCTGCGAATTACAAAAAGCATTTGCCGAAAAAATATGCAATCAAAATAACGCAAGTATCGATCTAACTTACAATAAAAATACACAGAAATTCGAGGAAAATGCGCTTAATAAAAATCCTATGATGATCTTTTCACGTTGTTTCTATGAAACCATATCAAATTGGATGTTAGATACGCTTGATAGCATAGAGGGAGTAGACCCGTTCCTTATGAAGAGTGCGCGTTTTTTTATGAAACAATACATCGATATGATGTCTCCAGATAATTTTCCATTTCTGAATCCGAACGTTATTAAAGAAGCCATAGATACAAGCGGGGAAAATTTTGCAAAAGGCATAGAAATGCTGCTGAACGATTTAAAAAATGGAGCTATCACGACAAATGATCGAGAAAAATTCAAAGTAGGAGTAGATATTGCAGTCACTCCTGGAAAAGTGATTTTTCAAAATGATATTATAGAATTAATTCAATATTCTCCATCTACTTCCAAGGTATTTTCCGTTCCTATTTTGTTTGTTCCACCCTGGATAAATAAATTTTATATTCTGGACTTAAAACCAGAATCATCACTTGTAAAATGGGCTATTGATAAGGGGTTTACCGTTTTTATGATCTCATGGGTCAATCCTGACAAGAGATATCGAAAGAAAGGATTCGAAGACTATATTATAGATGGACTTCTTGCATCTATTAATAAAATAGTAGACGTTACAGGGACTAAAAAAATAAATACTCTAGGATACTGTGTTGGTGGCACTTTAATCGCAAGTTTTTTAGCTTATTTAGCGCATCCTTCTTGTAACATGCGTCCTAAAGCAGAGATAGTTTCCACTACTTTATTAACTACGCTCCTGGATTTCGAACATTCTGGAGATATGGCCATATTTATGGCAGAAAATTATCTTGAGGCAATTAACGCTCAGCTAAAAGAAAGCGGTATTTTGGAAGGAAGCGTTCTTTATAATACTTTTAGTGCCTTAAAAGCTAAGGACATGATTTGGAGGTATTTTATTAATAGTTACATGTTAGGAAAAAAGCCTGGTCCACATGAAATACTTTTTTGGAACTCAGATTCAACTAATCTTACTGAAGCTATGCAAACGTTTTTAGCCAAAGATCTTTACAAAGACAATCTACTGAAAACAGGAAACTTAAAGATATTCGGAGTTCCGATCAATTTAAAATTGATCAAAACAGCAATTTACATGATCTCTACGAAAAAAGATCATCTTGTTCCATGGCAAGCAACTTTTGACGGAATAAAATTACTGAACGATAAAGTTCGCTTTGTTCTAGGAGGCTCTGGACACGTTGCTGGTGTGGTGAATCCGCCATCACGTAACAAATATTGCTACTGGACTAACAGTCAACAAACAAAAACAGCTCAAGAATGGCTAGAAACTGCCGTCGAAACGGCGGGATCATGGTGGAACGATTGGTTTGAATGGATAAAAACCATATCCGGAACAACAATTATCCCTCCGCAAATAACAAACTCCATAAGAAACGCTCCCGGTATTTATGTTAATAACGAAACTCCAGAAATACTTAAATTATAGAAGAGTCTTTTTTAATGGCTCTCCGCCTAAGATATGCATATGAAAGTGTTCTACTTCCTGCCCAGAATTCGGACCTATATTACTTATTATTCTATATCCCGTTTGTGATAAACCGAGTATATTGGCTACTCTGGAAACTGTTTCAAAAAAATCCTTTACCATTTTGGGAGAAGCATTAGATGCAAAGTCATCAAAATTGGAATATAGTCCTTTCGTTATTACAAGAGCATGTACTTTACAAGCTGGATTAATATCGTAAAAGGACAAAGCTATCTCATTTTCATATATAACCTTTGCTGGAAGTTCTGATTTTAAAATTTTATAAAAAATATTTTCTTTATTATACATAAACCACCTCAAACTAATTATTTCATCAATCTACCACTATTCATTTAAGAAGAATAGACATTTTCTGCAATCAGAAGATGCTATTTCTATCTGGTGTAGTAGCCTGTTTTATTTCTGTCTTACAAGGACAATTTTTTAAATAACGCATCAAAATCATATCGCGAGACACCCAAAAAGTATTGTGTGAAATTCTCACGGTAATAATTTTAGATATAGTTGGAAGGTTATCTTTAGTATCAAGCACAAAAGCAATTACATCTGGAGCTGGATCATCGATCCCTGTAATCGTAATACTTGCAGGAGATACTCCAGAACAAAAATACTTACCTAGCCCTCTCTCATAAATACTTTCAAAATTAAGAGTAAGCTTAGATTCTACTATATAAATTAGCGGATTACCCTCGCCGTCTAAAGAAAACCTTTCTTGAATACCGAGACTACGAAATGGAACGTTTCCAACATAATTTGATTCTGATAACGAAGTATTTTTAGTTTCGTCTCCATTTCTATCGCTCGCCGGTCTTGGTAGCCTATTTTTCTTCGCAACGAAGGCCGCAAGCGCTAAAGCTACAACATCGATGTTATTTTTTGTAATTTGCAAACGCATAGTTCTGTTTGTTGTTATAGTTTTTGTGACGAAGAAACTCGTGATTATCCCTATGATGGATAGAGCGATCGCGAGTTCCAGAAGAATAGAACCCTTTTTACCAGACTTTAAACAGAAGTACACAATCTTTATTCTTATTTTTGAAGTTATACCTTGAATCGAGAAAGCAATTACCTAAGGCAGATGACGATGGAATTACTCGAATATCTCCAGTATTCGGGTTTCCCGTGTCGTTGTTTTTATCGATATAGTATGCATCTTCAGGAGATAATATGCCGATAAAGTTGTGATTATCGGTAGTACCACCTGATAAAACGATCCACGTTCCTGGATGACCAGAAATACTGGAAGATACGGAATAATATCCTCCCATCTTACTTATAGGGAATCCATTGATTAACTCGATATTGATCAGGTCTGAAGCTACTAAATGTTGCCAAAATCTTTTAGCATCGTCGATGGAAACAATTTGCCCATCTCCTCGTCCATTGTTTAAAGATTCATGGATTATTCCGCTAGCCGCGATGTAGTCTCCCGGTAATACTCCGTATTTATCGACAAATCCCTGAATTGCAATTCTGAACGAATTAACTTGATCCGCAATGGATCGTAGTTTGGCAGAGTGGATTAACTCCCGTCCTTTCAACGCAAAACTAGCGATTAGACCAATTACCACAACCGCTATAGCTACTTCTATCAAAGAAAATCCTCTACTACGCAATCTCATTTCTTAAACTCCAGCGGTCTTGAATCACTAGCAAAGGTATTATACGCTTTTTTATCAGCTCCATGATATTTTTTCGTTTTTTTTCTTAAAATTGTTGCTTTGAGAAAAATAACTAGTTCTGTAATATTAGTCGATTTCACGTTACTTCCAGTGAGAAAATCAGCTTCTTCAAAACTTGGTAATCCATTGCGATGATTTGTGGAAGACTCTTGCATTAATCCTCCCATAACAACAATTTCTCCAGAAGATAATTTCAGAACAGAATCTAATTCTCGAACATCGACTATTGGAACTTTATGATACTGCACATCTTTTTTCTCTTTCGAGTCATTAGTAATTTGATAAGCAAACGGCACATCCTTATAGTTTACAATGCGAGAAATAGTTGGGCGTAAACTTATTAAAATCGTATTATTTTTTTTATCCACCGATGGTAGTACCGACATTATCAGTCCTATTGGTATTGTATGAATTGTAGTGGAGAGAAAATCTGTGCTTCTACTATCAGAAACTGTAGCATATTGTCTCTGTAATTCTGGCACATAAATGACTTCATTCTGCGCTACCTTTAAAATAGCAGCCTGATTATTAAGAACAGTAATTCGTGGACTAGATAACGTCTTTACTGCACCGAATTTTTCGATTAATCCAGATATTATACTTAAGTTTGCTTTATCCATTCCGAAAGCAATTAATCCATCTTGTTCTGAAAAATCTTTTCTAAACTTCACTCCCCCACGTAAAATATTCCAGTCTATTCCGCTTTTGTATTCATTATTTAAATTAACCTCAAGGATTTTGGCTTCAATTAAAACCTGAGATTCAGCTGTATCTTTTAATAAACGAAGGTATTTTTGAATATCATTATGTCTTCTCTGCGTAGTATATGCAGATATTAATCCGCCCTGTTTGTGTACTGTAATATACCCACCTTCTTCCTCATCTACGATCGCTTTCAACGAAGATTCTACTTCCGTCCAAAAGTTATTTTTCACTGTACCTTCCACCGTGCTACCAGAACCATTATTGGTTGAGCCAGTAGAAGCGCTAGTATCTTTTGTTCCGACAGATTGATTGGCAAAAATATCTGTAGAAACTGATACCGAGCTTTTAGAATCGCGCTGAATATTTAAAAACTGCATGTTGTAAATTTTCAGCATAGGCGTATCAATTTCTATTTTTACTGAGTCGCCCTCTATTGAATATTTCAAACCAGCTCCATAGCATATGTCTTTCAATATGTCCAAGAAAGGCCGATTTCTAGCAGAAAAAGAAATACTACCTTCTACGTCGTTCACGATGAAAATATTAACTCCGGCGAGATTAGCCATCTGATTGAGTACTTCTCGAAGTTTCATGTTTTCTGTGGCAGATATTGAAATTTTCTTATAAAACTTCTCATCTATTGTAGATTCATGATCTATTTCATCTTCTATGAAGTCATTGAAATCTGTGTCTTCGACAAAATCCTCGACAGGAGCGGATATCATTTCAAATGCTTTATTATTAAGATTCTTTTGCTGAGGAGTCAGAGTATCATTAACCGATACACACCCAGTGAGCAGAAAAATCCATACAAAGCTAGCGCAATTATTCACGGTTCAAAAAAAAGAAACTACACGGCTTATTATATAAATAATAAACGCAATTGTATATAATTTTATATTTTACGGCACAAGTTCCAAACCGGTCTCCGTTAGGAGACCGATTCGATAGTGAGATATACAAAGAAAAATCGAAAATCCTAAAAAAGGATTTTCTTATATAGAGTTAGAGACACCTAACACAGCGTCGAAATTTGAAGAAGACTTCGATGCTTTTTCGCCCGATTGCGAATCTATATCTTTTATAGAGTATCCTCTGCCCCAAACGGTCTCTATGTAGCACTCTCCATCAAGCGCTTCCATGAGTTTCTTTCTAAGCTTACAGACGAATACATCTATTATTTTTAACTCAGGCTCGTCCATACCACCATAAAGATGGTTTAGGAACATGTCCTTAGTAAGAGTTGCACCTTTTCTAAGACAAAGTAATTCAAGTATAGAATACTCTTTCCCAGTAAGATGCAGAACTTTACCGTCAATCTCTACACGACGATTCTGAAGGTTAACTGTCATTCTGCCGATTTTTATAACAGATTCGGCATGCCCTTTTGATCTTCGAATAACTGCTTGTATTCTTGATACGAGCTCCTTTCCATCAAAAGGTTTTGTAATATAGTCGTCCGCTCCGATATCGAGACATGTTACTTTGTCCTTAGATTCGGATAGCCCCGATAAAACAATAACAGGTGTTTTTATATTAGCGGACCGCAATTTGCGAATTACTTCTACTCCATCTATATCAGGAAGCATTAGATCCAATATAATTCCATCATAGTCGTAAATTCTTCCGACTTCTATTCCATATTGGCCGAATCCAGTGGAATCTACAGTGACTCCTTCTTTTTTTAACAATGTTTCGACGCCCTTGGCAGTTGGCGTATCATCTTCTATTAATAAAACTCTCACAGTTACCTCCCAACACGAAATTCTTAAAGTTATTAACTTTGCTCGCAGGTACATTATCTATAGTTTATTAAAATTTTACTAAGATTTTAAGTGAAAAAAATAAAAATTACATTTTTTTTTGTAATAACGATTTTAACCTTGTTTTATCAAAGAAAATTTTGCGCTTTCGCACAGCGCGATGTAGCTTATTTAGACGGATCACTACCGCCGAAAACATATTTTTTCTTGGTATTACTACGCTTCCCGGATAATATCTATTATGTCGGAGTTTTGTTAGTAACCTGTCCTTCTTCAGGAGTTATGACTCCGACTTTATCTCCTAGGACTTTTGCTCCATTTTTCGTCTTTCCTGGAATTGTGAGTAGATAAAACATATTGTTGAATCCACGAGAATTACCAGATTTATACCAGGCGGCTGTCTCTATTATCAATTTTTTTTCACCTTTTTTAATGTTTAAATCCTTAATAAAACTTTCTGAAAAATAATCAGAACATAATGACATGTCTCCATCCTGAAAGACTTCTCCAGTCGCAAGATTGTTCTGTATATGTACTGTCCATTTAATGGAAGGTGTGCCATCAGTGCCCTCCACATATGATACATAGGTAGATAAAAAAAACGGAAAGCGAGGATTTTCTACAACACCGGTAAATACTAACCCCACACTTTTAGAAACGTATTTCAAATCCTGAATTGTTATTAATCTTGAATTGCGTTTTTTGGTTAAATTCATGAGTATTTGCCCATAAAGTTCAGATGTTTTTTGCAATTTTAAAGAAACTATATACGCCTGAGGCACGTCAAGTACAAAATACAAAACGATAACAAGTACTGGAATTGCAAAAGCGAATTCTATTAAAATTGCGCCTTTTGAATCTTTAAAGAGTTTTTTCTCTAAAATCTTAGACAAAATATTCGTGCCCTTTTGCGTACATTATGCTTTATTGTACATTTAGCGCATTAAAAAAAAGTAAATTAATTAATTTTATTAAAAAAAATAGATATCTATTCATTCAGAATGATTGAACACCAGAAATGCATTGTTTTACAACAAAAAATCTCATGTGATCTTTCACGTTATGAACCCTCAAATAGTCCACTTTAAAATCAATGGCGGCATTTGCTACGGCGATGCTTTCAAGATCCTTATCTTCAGCATTTGAATAAGCTGACAGGAAAGATTTTCTTGATGCTCCCAAGAGAATTTTATACCCCAACTGCCTCAATTCTTTCAATTTGCGGATTACTACCATGTTTTCTTGTTTCGTTTTACCAAATCCAATACCTGGATCAATGATCATATTTTCTTTTCTAACTCCAAGATTCTCAAGATAGCGGGTACGTTCGCCAAACCAAGAAAAATCTATTCCATGCAGCATCACGACTAATTTCACGTTTTTATCTGCTATTAATTTAATCGTTTCCGGACGAAATTTGGAATTTTGATCGTTTATCCATTTTACATTTTTCCTTAGAACATAATCTACGACCTCATCAAAATATGTATCTACACTTAAGGATGGAATGTCATTACATCGCTCTAACACCTCGCTCAATCTGGAAATTTCCTCCTGTGGAGAAATTTCTATATATCCTGGACGAGTAGATTGAGCTCCTATATCCACAATGGACGCGCCATCGTTCCATAATTTTCTGACATGCTGTTCTGCTTTTACTGGATCGAAAAAATTACCTCCATCAGAGAAAGAATCAGGCGTTACATTAACTATTCCTATGAATTTCGGATACAAAACAAAATGATTTGGAACAGTATAATTACTTAAATTCAGTGCGATTTCCGCCTCAACTCCATAACCTATTTCTTCCAGAGAGAATTGCCAAAAATCACGATTTTTCAGCTCCTTATGTGGGATTATTAATTGCTCATTATTTATTTTCCGCTCCCCATATCTAATTATATCAATATCTATAACTCTTGGAGACCAACGCGGAGCATTCATATCTCGTCCTAATTTTTTCTCAATCTTCTTTATTGCAGTAAGTAGATCGTTGGGAGATAAATTACTGTAAGCGGAAGCGACCATATTGAGAAAGGGAATATTCCAAGAAGGAGGGGAATTTTCCAAAAGTAACGCTTCTGTCTCAATTATGTGAGATATTTTTTCTATTTTGCAATACGACTGCAATTCAGCAATGGCTTTTCGAAAGTTCTCCAGTCTATCTCCAAGATTGGTCCCAAAACCCAACAAAATTGCTTCAGCCATTTTTTCCCCTCTATTTTTTAGGAAGACAGAAGGATCTATTTTTTTCCTTCTTCATGAAATCGATTAACTGTTTGACATATGGCCTATCTCCAAACATTTTTTCAGATTTTTCTATATTCTCATAAATCGTATCTTGTCCACTGAAAATTATTTCATAAGCCTTTTTAAGAGCGAATATTTCTTGTTTTTCTACTCCGGCTCGTCTTAAACCAATTATATTTATGTCGTAGATATGCGCTCTTTCACCCTTTACTGCTCCATAAGGAATTACGTCCTTTTCCACCCCAGACATTCCGCCAATAATTGCACCACACCCTATTCTTGTCCATTGATGAATAGCGGCAAGACCACCAATAATTACGTCGTCTCCTACCACTACATGTCCTCCAAGAGTAGCATTATTCCCCATAACTACATTATTTTCAACAACGCAATCATGCGCTATATGAACACCAACCATGAAAAGATTACCATCTCCGACAACAGTTTTCCCTATGCCACCCTTTGTTCCAAGATGTATAGTAACATATTCTCTTATGATATTATGTTCTCCAATGATTAAGCAGGTTTTTTCTCCCTTGAATTTTAAATCCTGCGGAGCAAATCCTATCGTAGCAAACGGAAAAATTCTCGTTTCTCTTCCTACTCTAGTATAACCATCAATACATACATGAGAAGAAACTTCAACTCCTTCTTCCAACATAACATTGTTACCTATCACAGAATATGGACCTATTTTCACATTTTCTGCTATCTGCGCCGATGAAGAAACGATTGCAGTCGGATGAATCATCTATAATCCCCTTAGGTTATTATCATTGCGGTAAATACCGCTTCTGCCACCAATGCATCTTCCACATAGGCTTTTCCTTTGAAACGCCATGCGTTTCCACGGCTTCTATCTTTTTGTACATATAGGCGCAAAACATCTCCCGGCTCAACCAATTTGCGAAATTTTACATTGTCCATAGACATAAAATACACTAAGTTACCTTTATTTTCGAAATCAGGAGTTTTCGCAACGACAACACCAGCCGTTTGCCCCATAGCTTCCACGATTAATATTCCTGGCATAATAGGTTTTTCGGGGAAATGTCCTTGAAAAAACGGCTCATTGGAAGTTACATTTTTTATTCCTATAGCACTCTCACCTACTTTCATATCTTCAATTCGATCAATCATAAGCATAGGATACCTATGAGGTAGACATTTTTTTATTTCATTTATATTCAAACAACTAATCACGTGTTTCCCTTTTTCTTCCTTGTTACCGCGTTTTTTAAGAAAACTGCCTGTCGCTTCCAGGTATTCACATCCACGGCAGGAATTCCTCCGACAATTTTTCCTGATTCCACGCTGGATGCTATCCCGCTTTTAGCGGCGGCAATTGCTCCGTTTCCTATTTCTATATGTCCAGAGACTCCAACTTGCCCTGCAAGAACAACATCATCTCCTATTTTCGTACTTCCAGCTATTCCGACTTGTGCAACTAAAATGGATCTTTTCCCTATAGTAACGTTGTGAGCTATCTGCACTAAATTATCAATAATCGTATCGTCCCCTATTACAGTATCGTCTATGCTTCCTCTATCAATTGTGGTATTGGCACCTATACGAACTCTATCTCCTATTATTACTCGTCCCAACTGTCTTATATAAACCATTTCTTTTCCAGTAGGAATTATACCAAAACCACTTTCACCTATGACTGCACCAGAGTTAATTAAAACGTTATTACCAATTATGCTATGAGAAATCATTACGTTATTTCTGATTTTTCCTCCAGATCCAACCTTACAATTTCTTTCTATAACACAACTGGAACCAACAGTAACGTTGTTCCCTATTTCCACGTCTTCTCCTATAACTGTATAAGCTCCTATACAGCAATTTGATCCTATTTTTGCAGACTCATGAATGTATGCATTATCCGAAATGTATGCTTCGTGTATTTCCTGCGAATAGAGTATATCTAATACCTTAGCATATCCAACCATTACATTAGGATATACAAGACCAACAACTCCCTTAGGCAAATCGGAAAGATTCTTTTCCGTAATTATTACAGCTCCAGCTGATGTTTCTTTTAAATCTGGTATGTATTTCCCATTTCCCAAAAAGGAAAGCTCATTTTTGGAAGCCTCTTTTAAAACGGAAACTCCTGAAATCAGAAAATCTCCCTCTCCAACAATACGAAATCCACAAAGAACAGATAATTCTGTTAGTTTTATTTTTTTTATTTCACCAAAAAAAGATACGTCTATCACATCATTTACTCCATTTTTATTGGTATATGCGGTTTATCTTCGTCAAGCTTATTAATCGCTTCTTTAGTAATATCAGAACACCCTTCATCGTAATAAAGCATTTCATCTTTATTAATTACCATGTTAATTTTCTTGGATCGACATATCTCTGCAATGATTTTCTTAATTTCTCCTTCCAAAACATCTATAGCTTTTTTATGTGCCTCTGATATTTGATATTTTTTGCTGCGTACCATGTCATAAAGCATTATCTGCATATCTTCTATCTTACGTGAATCATCGTCTGTTTTCTTGGCGGAATCTAGGGATTTTATTTGAGACTCCAAATCTTTGAGATCATTTCTTGAATTTTCATTTATTTTTTTTATCTGATCATCTATGCTTTTGGCAGCTTTAGATTCGCTTATAACTTTCCTCATGTCCAATATCGCGAATCTAGAACAAACACTTATTTCAATAGTTATACATGAAAGTATAACAAACAAATATTTCATTGCATAAACCCCGCTAAAGTAAAAGTTTGCTTTTCATCAAATGGCTTTTTCTTCAATGGGAATCCAAAGACAAATTTTATCGGAATACCTATAGGGGACCTTGCCCACTCTATAGACATACCTGTGCTACATCTTATGCTGCTCGAATCCCGAATTGAGGACTTATCATATTTCGATCCCCAAGCGCTTCCAAAATCCAAAAATACGACTCCATTGATTCCCATTTCTCTAGTTGAAAGAGGAGCCTTTACCATAAAACTAAGAGTCCAATATTTATTTCCACCAACGCTATCTCCTTGTAAATCTTTAGGACCTACCCCACAAGAATCAAAGCCTCTCATACTTTCACCATCTCCTCCAAGGGCATATCTATTTCCGCTACGTGTATTTTTGATCTCTTTCATATACCCTATACTCGCGTTTGTAACGAAAGTTAATCTTTTACTGAGAGGATAATAAAAATTTCCGGAAATTTCAGTTTTAAGGTAACTGACATTTCCACCAACTCCTGAAAAAGCGTTGGTAAACGATATATCATAACCATTCCGAGGTTCGTATGAATTATCTGTTTTATCATATATTAAAGTAGAAGAAGCTTCGCTAGTAACATATTTCCCATACTCATCTTTCATAATTCGTTTGATTCCAACATGGTCGGGAACTTTATCATAAAGTTTCTTTTCTTCTTTGCTCCACCAACGACGCTTGCAGGAAGTAATTGTATAAGCAATACGATGCCACAGATGATCTCTTATTCTGTAACGTATATAAGGAGATAATGACACAGATCTATATACGCTACCATCAACATTTTTTCGATCATATTGACTCACACCAAAGGACAGACCTGCACCAAAATCTTTGTCCATAAAATAAGGATCAAATACATCGAATTTGCAACCGTAATGCTTTTGCATCCAAAAAACATCAGCTGATACTGTTCTGCCGGTTCCCATTAAATTATTCTCTACAATTCCAACAAAGCCACCCAACCCATCGGCATCGCTCATATTCAAACCAAAACGAAGGTGAGCAGTGTTTTCTTTTTCCTTTACCGTTATTACTAAGTTTTTTTTATCTTCTGTGGATCCTGGTGAATCGCTAACCTGTACATCTTCAAAATACCCCATTGACTTTAAACGCTCCACGGTTCTTTGAATTTTATACACGTTATAGGCATCTCCTTCATAAACTGAAAATTCTCTACGAATAACTTTATCTAAAGTAACAGTGTTACCTACTATTTCTATCCTTTCGATAAAAGCCTTTGGAATTTTAACAATGAAATATTTTATATCTGCCGTTTTGCTAACTTTGTCGTACTTTATGTCCACCACAACATCGATAAATGGATTATCTTTCATGCCGATAGCGTCTCTAATTATTTCCTTATCAGCATTTATTAACGACTCATTATAAACAGTTCCACTTTTAACGCTTATATATTTCTTAAAATCTTCCGCTTTTATATTTTTAACTTTTGATTCTAGGATAACGCTTTTTATATTGTATCTATCTCCTTCTTCCAATATGAATGTACAAAAATAGGATTTTTTATCGAAATCTGTCTCAGTAGAAGTGGATGTAACGACGAAAAAAGGAAACCCTTTGCTTTTATAGAAAGTAGTCAAAGCTTCAACGTCGACTTCTATTCTATCTTCTCGGAAAACATGGCTATCATAGTCCCAGAAACGCCAAATTTTTTCCTCTTTTGTAGATAACAAATCCTTTAATTCATCATCACTAAACGTCTTATTTCCTACAAAAAGTATCTTTTTTATGGTTGTTTTAGGACCTTCTTTCACTTCGAATACTATGTCTATTTTATTTCCAGGATGCCTGATAATCCTAGGAGTAATTTTCGCAGAGCAATATCCTAATGATTTATAAGCAGCAAGAAAATCAGATAAAATATCTTTTATAATATGAAGGCTAAATAGGCGTCCCTCCCCTACTCTACCATTGAGCATATTTTTCAACATATCGTCGCTTGCAGCATCATTTCCTTCAAAAGCGACTTTATCAACCATTGGTTTTTCAGTACATTTTATAATAAGAACGCGATCCCTTTTTATGAATTTTATATAAGAAAAGAAATCCTTACTAAAAAGCGCTTTCAATGTAGCATCGATATCAGATTGATCGTAATTTTTGTTAGGCTTTATTGTAAGACAATCTTCTATAGCTTCGGGTTCTACCCTATCTAATCCTTGAAATTCGACTTTTTCAACAATATCGGCATGCAACTGGGAAAAAGTGCAAGTGATTAAAGTTGCTAATAATTTTTTCATAAAACACTACCCAAAAAATTTCGAAACATACCTATTCACTATTTCAAGGCGTAACACATCGTTTACCGTTGTTATCAGCATTAAAAATATCAAAAGGATCGCACATGCCATCATAATGTATTCTTGGACTTTTTTATTAAGTTTTTTTCTGGTGATTTGCTCAATAAACGATAGAAATATTCTTCCCCCGTCCAGAACAGGAAGAGGAAATAAATTAATAAAGCCAAGATTCAATGACAAAGTAACAGTAAACATAATTAGAAGGGCAAAATTCCCAGTTTTTGATAAATCACCAGCCACTTCAGCCACTCGAACAACACCCCCAAAATCATCCAACGACTTTTTTCCGGCAAACAATTTACTAAACACTCCTACCATCTCAGTAGTGGCAGAATAACATTCCATCAAAGCATATTTAACAGAATCGAAGAAACCCTTTCTTACAAAACTAGGAGTACCAGAGCGAATTCCGACCATTTTAGTCTTTTTCACACCTCCCATGAGTTTTTTAGCCTCTTTTATCTCTGGATAAACTTCAATTGTTCGCTGAATTCCGTTTCTATCTACAAGAAAATCGAATTTCCGCGAATCATCTTCCGCTAACTTTAAAATAATATCTCGATATCTTTTTATCTCCTGCCCATTAATGGAAATAATTTTATCTCCCGCTGCAAGACCAGCTTTTTCTGCAGCGCTTTCTTTCATTACCTCCCCGATAATGGGATCATATATCGGAGTTCCATGGAAGAAACACATTCCAACAAGAACAACAAACGCATAGATATAGTTAAACAATGGTCCACTGAAAGCGATCCACATTTTCTCCCAATTGTTCTTCATGGTGAAGGATTTTTTTCTTTCTTCTTCACTCATGTCCTTTAACAATTCTTCGTCTTCCGTTGATGAAGAGATATCACCATCTCCTAACATCATCACATACCCTCCTATAGGAAAGAGAGAAAAGCACCATCGTGTTCCGTTTCTATCGTAGAACCCACAAATATCTGGTCCTATGCCTATAGAAAACTTTTCAACTTTTACTCCAGTTTGTTTGGCTGCTAAAAAATGACCATATTCATGAACGAAAACTATAACGTTTATTATGATAAAAAAAGAAATTATACAGAATAAAATACTCATTTCAGTAAGCACCTAAATAATTAAATACATAGCAGCAAAAACAATTGAAGCTAAAATCAGACTATCCAAACGATCAAGAACTCCTCCATGCCCGGGAAACCACTCGCTCATATCTTTCACTCCGATTTTCCTTTTAAATGATGATTCGATAAGATCTCCCCCTATCGACGCCAGAATGATAATCTGCACTACCCCCCAATTGTCTATCAACTCTTGTAGATAAAAGCCTGCCGGAGAAAAACTAAAAAAAACCTTTTTTAAGCAAAGAAAAACGACATTGGCGAGGAAAATCCCCCCCCAAAATCCAGCCCACGTTTTTTGAGGACTAATTTGGGGACATAGTTTTGGTCCTCTGAAAATTTTTCCAAACGAATATGCGCCTATATCTGTAGAGCAAGTAATACAAATCAAAAATACATATCCATATAACCCATAACATTCTCTGCAAAATACAAAGGAATAAATGCCCAAGGCACAAATGCTGGCAGCTAAGATTTTTAGAGGTACTTTTTTCTTATTTTTTTGAAAAAATATTTCATAGACAATGATCGAATATGTTCCCCAGCAAATAAAAGCAAAAACTCTGGATGAAACATAAAAAAGCAAAATAGCTATAGGAATAAATAAAAACGAAGATGATATTCGCAATAAAAACTCTCTTTTTTCCCCACCTATTTTTTCGTGAATCATATTACTTTCCATACCGCCTTTTCCTTCTTGAGAACTCAGCTACTATTTCTTTTAAATCATCTTTGCAGAAATCCGGCCACAATTTCTCTATAAAAAGCATTTCTGAATAAGCCGACTGCCATATAAGAAAATTACTTATTCGCTTTTCTCCTGTTCTAATTACCATATCTGGATATGGTAGACCAACCGTATCTAAATACGACGAGAACTTATTCTCATTTACTGAATCGATATCTAATTTACCACTAACAACGTCCATTGCTATTTTTTTTACAGCTCTTACTATTTCATCTCTTCCACCATAACTTATTGCGACTATTGCAATTAAGGTTGCATTGCTTTTCGTGTCCTCTTCAAGGTGTCGAATTTTTATGAGAATGTCCCTGGGAAGGAGCTCTAAATTTCCGATGGCGATAATACGAATACCGTGCTGATTCATATAATCCAATGCGCTAGAAGCCCAATCTCGAAACATTTTCATTAGAGCTTCGATTTCTTCCTCGGATCTATTCCAATTTTCCACAGAAAATAAATAATATGTAACATATTTTATTCCATACTCATGGAAAAACGGTGTAATTTCTTTTACTTTTTCATACCCCTTTTGATGTCCTATCGAAACTGAAACATTTTCCTTTTTCGCCCAGCGTCTATTCCCATCTAATATAAAAGCAATATGTTCTAAAGACTCGCTCATTTAGACTTTCATTATCTCTCGTTCTTTAGCATCTAGAGATGCATCGATCTTTTTCACGAATTCATCCGTAAGATTTTGGATATCATCTGCTTTTTTTCTCGATTGATCTTCAGAAATTTCTTTATTTTTCTCTTGCTTTTTCAGCTCATCCATTCCTTCTCTTCTGATGTTTCTAATGGCGATTCTGGTTTGTTCCGCATATTTTTCTGCGAGTTTACAAAGTTCTTTCCGTCTTTCTTCACTCAGATCTGGAACTGCTATTCTTATTAATTGACCATCAACCATTGGACTCAATCCAAGCGACGAATTACGAATAGCTACTTCGGTCGGCTTAACTAAAGAAGAATCCCAGACCTGAATCGTTAGCATCTTCGCTCCTGAAACACTAATCGTTCCGACCTGCTGAATTGGAAGCATGCTACCATACGCCTCTACCATAACGTGATCTAAAATTGTTACAGAAGCGCGCCCCGCTCTCAATCCTACTAAATCTTTCAAAAAATTTTCCCAACTTCCGCACATCTTTTTTTCGAGATTTTCAAGCAACATACACTTCCCCTACCCTATCAGGATATTATAGAACAAACACCCTCACCACACAAAACTCTCTCTAAATTTCCATCTTCTTTTAGAGAAAAAACAAAAATAGGCATACTATTTTCTTGAGCAAGAGTAACTGCAGTTTGATCCATAACCCTAATGCCTTTCTCCAATACTTCTTTGTAAGACAATTGTTTCAGCAATACCGCGTTTTGATTTTTCTTCGGATCGGAATCGTAAACTCCAGCGACTTTTGTTGCCTTCATTAAAACTTCACAACTAGTTTCCAAAGCACGTAAAGCAGCCGCGGTATCAGTTGTGAAATATGGATTCCCAGATCCAGCAGCACATATAACTATCCGCCCTTTTTCTAAATGTCTGACAGCCCGACGACGAATGTATGGTTCACTAACATTTGGCATAGCAATAGCCGAAAGAACACGCGTTGGTACGCCTATTTTTTCCAGAGAATTTTGGAAAGCAATTGAATTCATAATAGTGGCCAACATTCCAATATTGTCAGCTGCAGCTCTATGCATTCCATACGCCGCTGCGGAAACCCCTCTGAATATGTTCCCTCCTCCAACAACCATGCAAATTTCATAGCCTTTTTCATGAACACTTTTTACTTCTTTTGCTATTCGATCAACTGTCCTTACATCCAGTCCAAATTCTAAATCTCCCATTAAAAATTCACCGGAGATTTTTAATAATATTCGATGAAAGTTCTGGGGCAACATAGAATACTCCATCAATTCAGTTGTGCCGCGACTTCTGCCACGAAATCAACGGCTTGCTTATCTATTCCCTCTCCCAGCACAAACTTAACAAAACTTTTTATTGCGATCGGAGCTCCTACTTCTTTTTCTGCTTCAGCTACAATATTTTTAACTTTATTGGTTCCATCTATCACAAAAACCTGCTCATTCAATACTACTTCTTCGTAGAACTTTCTGATACGGCCTTCCACGATTTTATCGATAAGCTCAGCTGCCTTGCCAGTTCCTTTAGCCTGTTCCCTTACGACATTTTTTTCTCTTTCCAAAAGCGCTGGATCAAGGCTTTCTATCGAAACAGATTGAGGATTCGTAGCTGCGATATGCATTGCTATTTTTTTCCCTAGATCCTCTAATTTCTCTTTCTTTCCTTCAGACTCTAGTGCAACTAGAACTCCTATTTTTCCCAGATTTGGTGAAATTTTATTGTGCACATAGGCTGTTATTATTCCATTTGAAACTGAAGTACGCGCAACTCTTCGTAATTCCATGTTTTCTCCGATAACTGCGACCAAATTCGATAATTCTTCGGACACATTACGACCAGTTCCCGGATATTCTATTTTTTTTAACGACTCAACATCGCAATTGTTCTTGCATGCTAAAACAGAGACATCCTCGACATACTTTTGGAACAACTCATTTCTAGCGACAAAATCAGTTTCAGCATTCACCTCAACGATAACTCCTTGATTCCCGGAAATATGTACTCCGACAAGCCCTTCTGCCGCCACTCTTCCAGCCTTTTTCGCCGCAGCGGCTAATCCCTTTTTCCTTAACCAATCGATAGCCTCTTCCATATTGCCATCGCATTCGACAAGAGCTTTTTTGCAATCCATCATACCTGCTCCTGTACGATCTCTGAGTGCTTTAACCTCTGAAGCTTTTATATCCGACATCTTTATTCTCCCTCTTCGACAGTTGTTTCCAGCTCTTTTTCAATAGACGTATCCGATTCAGAAGATGGTTCTGTTTCTACAATGGGGTTTTCCAATGCACCTACGTCAACTCCAGCTGACGTTAATTCTCTTTGAATGCCCTCAATAATAGCGCTTTCCATAGCGTTGCAATACAGCTCTATAGCCTTTACAGAATCATCATTTCCAGGAATAGGATAATCAATTACTGTCGGATCAGAATTAGTATCACAAACTCCAACAACGGGAATTCCAAGAACACGAGCTTCCTCAACAGCAGTTTTATCAACAATTACATCTAATACAAACAACATAGATGGAATTCCCCCCATATCTCGAACTCCCCTAAAGGCTCGATTCAACTTTGCAATACTTCTCTCAATATTTAGGACTTCTTTTTTCTTTAGAGAGACCTCTTTATCTTGCAATTTGTTCTCAAGATTTTCTAATTTTTTTATTGATTGAGAAACCGTTCTCCAGTTAGTTAACATTCCCCCCAACCAACGATGATTAACATAGTATTGTCCACACCGTTCAGCGGACTCCGCAACTTTTTCACTTGCCTGATGCTTAGTTCCTACGAAAAGAATTCTGCCTCCTTCTGCAGCAACTTCACTGGCTGCTACTAAGGCCTCTTGTAATAAAACACATGTACGATCCAAATTGATTATATGGATTTTATCTTTTGCTCCATATATATATGGAGCCATTTTAGGGTTCCAACGCTTAGTTTGATGCCCAAAATGTACGCCCGCTTCTAATAAGCTTCTAACTGAAATAACCTGCATAAATACCTCTTTCTTCGGTTAACGAAAAGCATATAATGTACTTTTCCCTCCACAAAACAAACGCTGGAAAACCAGACCGAACGGACATTATAATCCGCATTTTGTGTGTTTATTCTCGCAAGTTTATACATGAAAAGAAGATTAACTGCAATCTCATATTCAGTTATTTATTGGCTCTACTAATAGTTGAAATACCTAAATATAGCAGCATTCTCCCGATGGATTTTGTTGCAGAATTAGGGACATTACACATTTTGTTGAATGGGTGTCTAAAATTTTAAAATTTGGAACAGTAATATTATCGCCCACTCTGCTTTTTACTTTTTCCTTTTCGCAACAACATAACATATAAAAATATGTGGAAAAAACACATTATTTGCGCTAATCTGTAAGTAAGTTGGTATTCTTATGGAAGATAATAGTTTATTCTACAGCACTATAAAAGATGCAACCCCGGTAATGTCTCAGTATCTGACGATTAAGTCGCAGTACCCAGGATGTTTGCTTTTCTTTCGCATGGGAGATTTCTACGAACTTTTCTTTGATGACGCAAAAATCGCGTCTTCGATATTGAATATCGCTTTAACTCATCGTGGAAAACATCTTAACGAAGATATTCCTATGTGCGGAATTCCCGTCGCAACACTGGATAATTATCTCGGAAAATTGGTTCAGTACGGACAAAAGGTCGCGATATGCGATCAAGTAGAAGATGTTCAGGAGACGAAAAAACGAGGACACAATGCCATCGTAAAAAGAGAAATCACAAGAATCTTAACGGCGGGAACTATCATTGAAGAAAACTTGCTGAACGCTAACCGAAATAATTTTCTTATGTCTGTCGTTCCTGATATTGCAACAAAAACTGGAAAAATTAATACCGTAAGTTTTGCGGCTATCGACATTTCCACTTGGGATTTTTTTGTAAATACATGCCCTCCAAATGAATTCTCCGCACTGTTTGAAAGCTATCGTCCAAAAGAAATCTTAGTTCCTTCCTACATAGAAAAAACAGACTTTGTACAGTCTATTTCTGCTGCCTATCATGTTGCAATTACATCATTGCCAGATTCTAAATTCAACCCAATTATTGAGAAAGAAAGATTGGAAAAACATTTTAGAGTCAGCACATTGGATAGCTTTGAAATCAAACTAAGCAATGAACTTGCGTCATGTGGCGCAATTCTGGAATATTTGCTAATAACTCAGCGTGGGAATTTAAATTTTCTTCCTCCTCCTAGAAGAGTATCTTTTTGCAATCATTTAATAATGGATCCTTCCACCGTTAAGAGTCTAGAAATTATGACTTCTTGCCGTGGAGAGTATGAGTATAGTTTATTGGGAGTGGTTGATAGAACTAAAACATTTTTCGGAGCAAGACATCTTGCAACAATGGTATCGATGCCACTTGTTAATCAAGAACTTCTGGAAAATCGTTTGAGATGCGTAGAATTTTTCGTTAACAACGAGAAATTAACAAGAACGGCTCGTGACGCTCTTTCTGGATGTCCTGATTTTGAAAGAGCGATGTCCAGAATAAAATTCAATAAGTTTTCTCCTCGTGACATTGGAGATGTTCGCGAATCTTTGCGTGTTGCTATTTCTGTACAGAAAATTCTTGAGAATGCAAAAGTTCCTGGAGAAGGAGAATACCGAATTGAGAAAGTAAAAAATTTCTCAGATTTATTAAAAATGCTCGATGCTGCTCTCGTAGAAAAGTTGCCGGCAGCATCTGGTAGCTATGGAGTCATAGCCGATGGTTTTTCTAAAGAATTAGATGAGCTTAAGTATTTAAAAAATCACAGTGAAGATTTAATTTCTGATTTACAATATAGGTATATTAAAGAAACGGGAATTAGTTCTCTGAAAATCAGAAGTAACGCCATTATGGGATGGTATATAGAAATTCCCCTTTCGCAAAAGAACAATATTAGCACTCAATTTATCCACCGACAAAGCCTCGTAAATAGCGTTAGATATACGTCGGATGAATTGAATTCTTTGCAGGCGAAATTAGCAGATGTATTCGAAGAATGGAGTAGATTGGAAAGAAAACTGTATCACGAAGTTGTCCATGAAATCCTGAAATTCCAAGATGATTTTTCCTATGCTATTAAGGTGTTAGCGCTTCTTGATATTTTTACGAATTTTGCATCCATAGCTATCGAGCGTGGTTATGTCAAGCCAACTATCTCTTCAGAGCCTGTTCTTGAGGTGGAAAGAGGGAAGCATCCGATTCTGGATCTCTGTACCAAAGATTTTACCAGCAATAGCTGCGATCTCAATTTAGATTCGAAAGTCTGTCTCCTCACCGGCCCGAATATGGCTGGAAAAAGTACGTATCTGCGTCAAAATGCATTGATCATAATTCTTGCTCAGATCGGAAGTTATGTTCCGGCAGTTAAAGCTACAATAGGAATCGTTGATAGACTCTTTTCCAGAATAGGAGCATCGGATGATATCGCAAGAGGAAGGTCTACTTTCATGGTGGAAATGATTGAGACGGCTACCATTCTAAATCAAGCAACTGAAAAATCATTTGTAATACTAGATGAAGTCGGACGTGGAACTTCCACCTATGATGGATTGGCAATAGCTTGGGCTGTCATAGAAAATCTCTGTAAAATCAACAAAAGCCGCGTATTATTCGCTACTCATTATAGAGAATTAACTGCTCTTCAAAATTCTCGAAGCGATATAAAATGCAAAACCCTCAAAGTGCAAGAATGGAACGGCGAGGTGATTTTTTATCACAAAATTATTGACGGAGTAGCCGATAAGTCCTATGGAATCCATGTGGCTAGTATTGCTGGAGTTCCAAAATCCGTTCTTAAAAGAGCTGCTGAATTATTGAAGAAATTTGAAGCGAAAAACACTGAAAGTTTTACTGACGTTGTATGCGAATTCCCAGATCAGATGGAACTTATTTATTCTGCAGAATCAAAATTAAAACAAAAGTTAAATGCAATAGACCTAAATAATATTTCATCAAAAAATGCTCTAGATCTTCTCTACGAGCTGAAAGAATTAACTTAGATATATTGCAAGAAACGTGATATTAGAGGGAACAAGGAGGTTATTATGAAGAAAAAAACAATACTTACTGGCGATAGGCCGACAGGGAATCTTCATCTTGGGCATTTTGCTGGATCATTGAAAAGCAGAATTAAGCTGCAACACGAGTATGAACAATATGTAATGGTAGCTGATGTTCAGGCTCTTACTGATTATTTCAGCAATCCTCAGAAGGTAATAGATAACATACTTGAAATAGTTGCAGATTATATTGCAGTTGGAATAGATCCAGAATTAACTACTATATTTATTCAGTCGCAGATTCCGGCTTTAGCTGAATTAACTGTGTATTATATGAATTTAGTTTCTATAGCTAGATTAGAGCGGAATCCAACAGTAAAAACAGAAATAGCTCAAAAAGGATTTGGGGAATCTATTCCGACCGGCTTTTTTTGTTATCCTATAAGTCAGGCCGCAGATATTACTGCATTCAAGACGGAATTGGTTCCAGTAGGAGAAGATCAGCTTCCTATGATAGAATTATCCAATGAAATTGTTCGAAAATTTAATAGGTTATATAATACTGATTGCCTTAAAGAATCTGAAGCATACTTAAGCAATGTAGGTCGTTTGGTAGGAATAGATGGAAAGGCAAAGGCTAGCAAGTCTTTGAACAATGCAATTTTCCTGAGCGATCCACCTGAAATAATCAAAGAAAAAATATACACTATGTTTACAGATCCTCAGCATCTAAAAATATCCGATCCAGGAAAGGTGGAAGGAAATGTTGTATTTACATATCTCGATGCATTTCATAATGATAAAGAAGAAATAACATCTCTAAAGGAGAGGTATAAGAACGGGGGAGTTGGAGATGTTATTATAAAATCCTTATTAAATAATACATTGCAAAAGTTACTACAACCGATTAGAGATAAAAGAAAATCATTATCTAAAAAATACTTACTTGAAGTATGTTTTTCCGGAACCCAGAAAGCAAAAAATGTTGCTCAAAAGACACTCAATGAGGTAAAAGAAGCAATAGGCATCAATTTTTCTGAAAAAAACGGTCTTTAAATCCGAAATTTTTATTTTTTTCCTGCTAACAGCTATTGCTTTTTCTTATAAAACTGTTCAGAATCCTGACTTATAGAAATATTGGAGTGTTAATATGAATAAATCTGAATTAGTTGATGCCATCGCAAAAGACAGTGGACTTACAAAATCCGACTCTGAGAAAGCACTTAACTCTTTTATCATCGCCACTGGAAAGGCGCTAGAAAAGGGTGATGATGTGACTTTGGTTGGATTCGGAGGGTTTTCCGTCAAAAAGACAGCAGGAAGAAGTGGGCGAAACTTTAAAACTGGAGCAGTAATAAATATTCCGCCGAGAAAAACTGTTCGTTTCAAACCAGGTAAAAATTTGAAAGATGTTGTAAATTAAGAAAGCAATCTTAGAGCCAGCTGTTTTTTATAAGCTCCTGGCTCTTTTTTATAGGAGAGCATAATTGAAGAGCGTCAGAGCTGCTTTTGTGGGATTGTTTTCAATATTTATACCGCTTGTTGTATGCGCAAATTCTCCGAAAGTACTAGATGATCTCCCTGCTTTAGGTGAACCTTGTAGGTATATTGGTGGAGCTTATTATGGTTTGGGATTTGGATTATCTATTATATCCCATGATATAAAGTATATTGAGAATGGTATTTCTGAAGGTAAATTTAAGAAAGCTAATAATCAGCTTGATATCTTTCTAGTCGGTGGATTCGGTTCTGCTTTCTATAAAAGGTACTATGCAGGAATTGAGCTAGAATTTTTCAAAAGACTAAATGGAAAAACTGGTCACAAGGATAGAGTAAGCATTATTAGTCACTCTATTATCGGGGGTAATATGTACGTAAGGATAGGATACCTCCTTCCTGAACAGGGAATGCTTGTTTACTTTGCAACAGGCTTTGCGAGAGTCTTAGGAAGAGTTGCGTTTGGACCTGAAAATAATAAAAATCTAGAAAAGTCCTTTGGTTCATGTTATCCGACCGTTGGTTTCGGAGTTGAGTATAAAATGAATCACCTATGGAATTTGCGCGGAGATTTTAGATTTTCTATCACATCCAAAGACGATTTTAACAAATCTATTAATAATGATAAATCTACGTTAAAATTTGAGGCAAAGCCTGATCGAATATTTTTGGGAATATCTATCACGAGAAGTATCTAGTACTTAAGCAAATAGGAACTTTATGGAAATTTTTTTAGATACTGCAGATGTGAATGAAATAAAAACGTATGTTGATTTTATAGATGGAGTTACAACTAACCCAAGTATCCTCGCTAAAAATGAAAATGCGGATAAAAGATCGTTAATAAAAGAAATTTGTAAGACAGTTTCTGGTCCTGTAAGCGTAGAAGTAGTATCTGAAAAGTACGAAGAGATGCTAGCAGAAGGGAAAAAAATATCAAAAATCAGTAGTAATGTCTGTGTAAAACTTCCTTGTACTTTTGATGGGCTGCGAGTTTGCGAAAAATTATCTTATGAAGGTATTTCTACGAATCTAACTTTATGTTTTTCTCCAACTCAGGCTTTGATAGCGGCTAAATGCGGAGCAACTTATGTATCTCCTTTTGTCGGCCGAATGGACGATATCGGTCATAATGGAATGTCCTTAATCGAAGAAATAATAGACATATTTGACGGTTATAATTACGAAACTAAAGTTCTAGTGGCTTCTGTGAGGCATTTGCAGCATTTGATACAAGCTGCAAAACTAGGAGCAGGTGCAATAACAGTTCCGCCCAAAATTCTGAAACAATGTTTCGATCATCCGATGACAGAATCGGGATTAAAAATTTTTGCGGAAGATTGGAAAAAGCTAAAATCTCATTAGAGTATGAAATTTTTCATTAAAAATTACGGATGTCAAATGAATCTTTATGATTCTCAACAGATGTTTGATGTTTTGACGGCTGCAGGACATGAAATTGTACTATCTTACGAAAATGCGGATTTGATAATATTAAATACTTGTAGCATTAGGGAAAAAGCAGAAGAAAAGGTTTTTTCTGATTTAGGACGCTTAAAATCGATTGAAGAAAAATCCTCTAAAAAATTCATAATTGCTGTTACAGGATGCATAGCTCAGCTTCATTCAAAAAATATCATCGAACGAGCACCATATGTCAATATAATACTCGGCCCCCAGGATATTAAACATATAGTTTCAGCTATTAGTAATTTCATAAAAAACAAAGCGCCCGTTTTATCAATTTCTTCGAAAGCAAATCAGAAATTCTCTCAATCTTTCTCGAAAAATCATAGGATAAACGTCTCTGAATTCCTGACAATTCAGGAAGGATGCAATAATTTTTGCGCCTACTGCATCGTGCCATTTACCAGAGGAAGAGAATTTTCCCGTAACGTTACAGACATTATTGCTGAAGCCAAACAGTTGATAGTAACTGGAGCAAAAGAGATTATTATACTTGGTCAAAATGTCAACTCATATAATGGAGATGGACCAAATGGGACAAAGTATAATCTTCCGCAACTATTGTATGAATTTGCGAATATAGAAGGGTTAAAACGGTTGGGTTATACGACTTCTCACCCTAAAGACGTAAACGAAAGTTTAGCTCAGGCTCATAAAGAAATCAGTATATTAACTCCTTTTTTACATCTTCCGGTGCAATCTGGTTCAGATAAGATTTTAAAGTTGATGAACCGTCGTTATTCTCAGCGTGAATATATAGATTGCGTAGATATGTTACATTCATATCGTTCGGATATAGCTTTTTCATCTGATTTTATTGTTGGCTTTCCAGGTGAAACAGATGAAGATTTTGAAGAAACCTTAAAGCTAATCAAAAAAGTCCATTTCGCGCAAGCTTACTCATTTAAGTATAATCCCCGCCCCAATACTCCTGCCGCAAAAATAGCGGATCAAATTTCAGAAGACGTAAAATCAACAAGATTACAAATTCTACAGAGACTACTAGACGATCAGCAATCGGAATTTAATAAAGGTTTTATTGGGAAATCCCTTGATGTATTATTTACTAAAGATGGAAGGCATAATAATCAATTTTCTGGTCGTAGCTGTTATTCACAGGCTGTATCTGTGTATGATGATAACATATCCATTGGAGATATAACGAGAGTGAAAATTACTGAAGTTACTTCACATAGCTTGATAGGCATCATAGAACGATGAATCTAGAAGTATCTTTAGAGTGTGATTTATGGAACGGAAAAGAAGTCAAAACAATTTCAGAAAAATGCGCGTCAGAGGTCTTTCGTGAAATTGGGATATGCAGTGATAATGTAGAGATATGCTTTCTATTCACTAATGATGAAGAGATCCGCATTTTAAACAAAACTTATAGAGGAAAGAACAAATCCACGAATGTATTGTCTTTTCCTGCAGATTCCATAAATGAAAAATCAGAAATGTGTTTGCTAGGGAGTATTGCTCTGTCATTTGAAACTATCAGAAAAGAATCCCGAATACAGAAGGAAACATTTTCTAATCATTTATCCCATTTAATAATACACGGAATACTCCATTTATTGAGATATGATCATATTAAAAAAGAGCAAGCAGAGGAGATGGAAAAATTAGAAATAAAAATCCTAAAAAAAATGAATATAGCTAATCCATACAAGGAAAACTGAGATGGCTCTTCAGATTAAGAAATATTTATCAAAGTTTTTCAAAAGAAATCAAGAAATTCCCCTCATAGAAAAACTAGAGGATTTAATAGAATCTGATCCCCAAATTAGCCAGGAAATAAACGCCAATGATGCAGGAGAATTAGCCCTAGTTTCCAATGTTCTTGGATTAAAGGATTTAACTGCAGAAGATATAATGGTTCCGCGTGCCGATATTGTCGCGGCAGAAATAAATGCTTCGTTAGATGAATTTATTGAATTGTTTTCCAAGTGTAGTTTCTCGCAAATACCTATCTACAAAGGTACTCTGGACAATATTCTCGGAATAGTGAGAGTACGAGACTTCCTTTCGTATATCAAAGAACCTAAATCATTTAAAGTAGAATCATTATTAAAGGAAGTAATCTACGTTGTCCCTAGTATTCGACTTTTAGAATTATTGGTGGAAATTCGTGAATCTGCTAATCACTTGGTACTTGTGGTCGATGAATTTGGTGGAATAGATGGGCTCGTTACATTACAAGATGTTGTGTCGGAAATAGTTGGAGAAATTCAGCAAAATCGTAATATTTTTCCGCAAATAATAGCGAAACAAGACGGATCTCTGATTGCCGATGCTAAAATGCCCATAGAAGAATGCGAAAACTTGTTGAAAATAAAATTATTGGAGCCACTCACTGAAAAAGATGAAGAAGAACCGGATATAGAAACTCTTGGAGGATTGACTATGTTCCTTGCAGGAAAAATGCCGACTCGCGGAGAAACGTTAATTCACCCGTCCGGCTTAGAATTCGATATAATCGAAGCCGACCCGCGCAAGGTAAAACGTGTTATTATTCGGAAAACATCTTCATGAAACGCTTTATGAAATTGCTTTTTTGGAAAGGGTGTTTGTTTTTTTATAACAATTTCGGGAAAAAGTATAAAAAATCAATGTAATTATGTAAGAAGATGGAATTAAGGAAAAATATAGATTCCAACCTATTTTATCTGATATAAAACCAGAAATTCCCATAAAAAACATTCCGGTAAAATCATGAAACGCCCATAGAAAAGCATACAATGATCCTGTCCTACAAGTATTATAAATGAATGTTAAGAAAGCGGTTGTAACGCATCCTCCTGTGAACGCTTCAAATAAAATAATCCAACGCAAAACGCCTATATTAGGCTGGTATAACAAAAACAAATATGGGAAAAAAGAAACAGCATGGCATGTCCCAAAAATTACTAGACTCCTAGACAGACTTATCTTCTTTATTATATACCCACCGACTAACCCTCCGATGATTACCGATATCGATCCTAGTAATTGTGCAACATTGGCTATTTCTATTTTTGAAAATCCGGCTTCCATAATAAAAAGCTTAGATATTTTTTGCATCATAAAATCTAAGCTTTTATAGAGAAGAAGAACGTAGAGAAAACTAATTTTTTTAATATTTTTAAACGGCTGTACTATATTTTTTTTTATAAAATCCGGAAAAGATAAAAAATTTTCAATCCTATTGGGATTGTTTTTCGGAATTTTCAAGAAAAGTAACATGTTCATTAGCATGAATATACAAACGGCACAGAATAAATAAGCAGTTTTCCAGCTGAAAAAGTGCGCTAAATGAAGGCTTATAGTTTTTGTAAAAATCATACCGATTTTGTGTCCCATTCCGATTAGTCCAGCGACATACCCCATTTGCGATTCCTTCGCTCTATCAATTTGATATGGATATAAAACAACATTTTTACAACCATCCCCCAGCGATGTTAATGAAGCAAAAGATATCAAACTAAATAATGATGAACTAGGATCTGAATAGGCCATTCCAACTATTCCGAAAATGAGTATTAAATGGCTAACGACAATCCAAGAACGGATTCTGCCTAATTTAGGAGATAAAAAAGGTATATCTCTGTTTTCCACAAGTGGGCCCCACAGAAATTTAAAGGTAAACGGTAAATGGAGTAACGAAAAAATACCTACGATAGTATTGGAAACTCCAGAATCTTTAAGCCAGAAATCGAGTATTACTAACGTTAAAGGAAACGGCATCCCATAGGAAAAACCTACACAACACTTCGTAAAACACTTCATTAAAGATAAGCTAGAATTATTTTTCATTTTTATATCACGATTAAAAAAATAAAGCTCTAGACTAGCATCTATTTTTCTTTATTGACCAGTTTAGTCAAAATTTTAGAAAGATCCTCATCCTTATTATTATACCGAAACTCGCATTCTTTCAAGTGCAGCAGAAAGCTTTCGTTCCTCAGGCCATTGAATTTGGCCAATCTTCTCTTGGCGAAGCTCCAGAAGGCTTCGATGCCGTTTACGTGACTCTTGCCACGAGCAAATTCGTTGTGGCTG
>JAIRMQ010000029.1 GCA_031258575.1 Holosporaceae bacterium
ATCAAAAGCAAAAACCCTGGAAAACCTTCATAATAATTTAAAAACGGCTAATACATTGCCGGTGTTTCGCTTTTCCGAGAAAGAGTTTCATGATAATTCTTCAAACGTAATCGCCGAAAGATGATGATTAATAACAAGATGCTGACATTATAATACCTCTTGAATGGAGCGATTAATCGTCTCTATTTTATAAAACTATAGATCAGAAAAATATTCAAAAAGCTCCAATGGCCTTTCACATCGTTAATGTGGGCTTTTGCTTTAAGCGAAAATTTAGTATACTTCGCAGGTTTTCAGGAATTTATAAGATGGTAGAACAAGACTATAATGCGGAGTCGATCAAGGTACTCAGAGGACTGGATGCTGTAAAAAAACGTCCTGGTATGTACATTGGTGACACAGATGATGGTAGCGGATTGCATCATATGGTGTTCGAAGTAGTGGACAATTCCATAGATGAGTCTCTAGCAGGATTTTGCAAGTTAATAAGCGTAACTATTCACAAGGATGGTTCCGTGTCTATTCTAGATGATGGAAGGGGAGTACCAACTGATATTCATGCGGAAGAAGGAGTATCCGCTGCGGAAGTGATCATGACCCATCTGCATGCTGGAGGGAAATTTGACCAAAACGCCTACAAAATCTCCGGCGGATTACATGGAGTCGGAGTATCTGTTGTGAATGCGTTATCTAATCGTCTTGATTTATCTATTTGGCGCGATGGAAAAGAGCATTTCATGAGATTTCGCGATGGAGTTGCGGAAGCTCCATTAAAAATTATTGGAGATAGCGGCGGAAAAACGGGAACTCTTGTAAGATTTTGGCCATCTGCCGTAACTTTCAAAACGACAGAATTTGTTTTTTCGACACTGGAACACCGTATGCGTGAGTTAGCCTTTCTAAATTCTGGTATTCATATCGTTTTGAAGGATGAAAGAGAAACTGATCCGCATATTGTAGATCTACATTATGAGGGCGGCCTAAAGGAATTCATTCGCCATTTAGATAGAAGTAAAACTTCTTTAATCGATGCTCCTATTTATATTTCTGATGAAAAGGAAGGAATAGGCGTTGAGGCCGTTCTGGAATGGACGGATAGCTATCATGAAACAATGCTATGCTACACTAACAATATCCCACAATCTGATGGTGGAACGCATTTGGTGGGATTTAGAAGTGCCTTAACAAGAGCAGTTAATGCGTATCTCTCTGAGAATATGAAAAAAGAGAAAACCGCTCCATCAGGAGACGATGCAAGAGAAGGATTAACTTGTATTTTGTCCGTGAAAGTGCCAAATCCAAAATTTTCATCTCAAACTAAGGATAAATTAGTCTCATCAGAAGTACGCGGAGTTGTCGAAGGAGTAGTAAGTGAAGCGCTTTCTATTTGGTTTGAGGAAAAGCCGTCGGAAGCAAAAAAAGTCGCAGCGAAAATCATAGAGGCGGCTGCGGCAAGAGAAGCGGCCAGAAAGGCGAGAGAATTAACTAGACGTAAAAATTCTCTAGAAATTTCGTCTTTGCCAGGTAAATTGGCTGATTGTCAGGAGAAAGATCCCGCTTTAAGCGAAGTGTTTATTGTCGAGGGCGATAGCGCTGGAGGTTCCGCTAAGCAAGGACGAGATCGACGTACTCAAGCGATACTTCCGCTGCGTGGAAAGATTTTGAATGTAGAAAGAGCTCGTTTTGATAAAGTTTTAGCTTCAGCTGAAATAGGAACTCTGATATCTGCGTTAGGAACGGGAATAGGCGAAGATTTTAATATTGAAAAAGTTAGATATCATAAAATTATTATTATGACAGATGCGGACGTTGATGGAAGTCACATAAGAACGCTTCTATTAACGTTTTTTTTCAGGCAAATGAGGCAAATCATAGAAAAAGGATACCTATATATAGCCCGGCCGCCTTTGTATAGAATAAAGCGTGGTAGCTCACAGGTATATATTAGAGACGAAAAAGCTTTAGAAGATTATCTTTTAGACGCAATAGTTCCAATAGCCTCGCTAAAATTTGCATCAGGAGAAGAAATTGCGGCAAACGATATTCGTAATTTCGTTCGCAAATCTGAAAAATTAAAGAAGGTCATAGACCACGTAAACAATCGGGTTAATAATATTTTGCTGCTGGAGATTTTAGCGTTACTGGGCTTTGCAGAAAATCCTGACATTTCTGGTGATGTTGTCTGTGACCATCTAAAAAAAGTAGATCCAGGAGAATGGAGCATAGAAGAGAACGCTGACAGTCATTTGATAAAGAAGACTATTAGACATGTTACAGAAACTTTCGAGGTAGAAAAGAATATTTTTGAGTCTTGCGGTAGTTTAGTTGATGATTTAGGGGATTTTCGTCAGTTCTTAGATGGAGCGGCGGAATTGAAGATTAAAGATACAAAAGTCGTCGTGAAGTCCCCCATTGATTTTTTCAATAAATTTATGGCTTTTTCCAGAAAAGGGATCACCTTGAATCGCTATAAAGGTCTTGGAGAGATGGATCCTGCTCAACTTTGGGAAACAACCATCGATCCAGATGCAAGGGCACTTATGCAGGTTAAATTTTCTCATGCAGAAGAGGCGGATGAAATTTTTTCAACATTAATGGGAGAGGTTGTAGAACCACGTCGTGAGTTTATCCAGGAAAATGCATTAAATGTTGTTAACTTGGATGCTTAATGGTTCGCAGAGCAAGGAAGATATTTTTAAATAAACGTAGAAAAATATATTATCTGTTTTTCTACTGCGCGATCTTTGTCTTAGTTGTTGGCTTTTTCGCTTTTATATTTCTTATCCATGATATGCCAGATCTTAATAATCTGGAAACTAAAGGTCGGCGCGCTAGTATTATTTTTGAATCTTATGATGGTAAAAATATCGCCACCTACGGAGATTTATTCCGAAATACGGTGAAAGTCGATAAACTACCACGATATGTTGGAGAGGCCGTTATAGCTATCGAAGATCGTCGATTTTTCAAGCATTGTGGAGTAGATTTCCTTGGAATTTTACGCGCCATGTGGATGAATATTTTAAGTCGTAGAATAGTGCAAGGTGGATCCACTTTAACGCAGCAGTTGGCGAAGAATTTATTCTTGTCTCAAAGCCGCTCTATAAAAAGAAAAGTACAAGAACTTATTCTAGCTTTCTGGCTGGAGAAAAAATTTTCTAAAAAACAAATACTATCGATCTATCTTAACCGTGTGTATTTCGGAGGTGGAGCCTATGGAATAGACGCAGCAGCATACAGATTTTTTGGTAAGAAATCTGAAAAATTAACGTTGTATGAAGCTGCAAAACTGGCCGGAGTACTAAAATCTCCCGCTCTCTATTCACCTTTTTATAATGTAGATAAATCTGATAAAAGAACCACGCTTGTCCTAACCTGCATGGTCGAAGCAGAATACATATCCGAAGCAGAAAAGAAAGAAGCAATGCTTGAAAAAGAAAGATTGAGCAGACTTTCTATTCCGATGGATGAAAATAGATATTTCACAGATTGGGCCTTAGAACAAGTTCAAGAATTAGTTGGAATGGGAGAAGAAGATTTAGTTGTAAGAACCACTCTTGATTCACAATTGCAGAAAAACGCGACCTATGTAATTCGAAAAGTCTTGAACGAATATGGATTCAAAAACGGAGCTGAGCAAATGGCTCTAGTCGCGCTTGATAAAACCGGCGCTGTACGCGCGATGGTTGGAGGACATACCTATAGTACAAGTCAATATAATCGTGCACTCGCGCTCAGATCTTTCGGATCAGCTTTTAAATATTTCGTATTTGTAACGGCTCTGGAGCATGGCTTTGACATTTATGATCATGTTAGTGATATGCCGATTACGATTGGAAGTTGGTCCCCTAAAAACTATCATTATCAAAGCGTAGGGAGTATTAGTCTACTTGACGCTTTTGTTAAGTCTGTCAATACTTGTACTGTTAGATTAGCGCAAAAAATCGGAATGGAAGCAATAATAAACAAAGCGCATGCTCTCGGAATTACAAGTGAAATTAGTCCGAATCTGGCTTCTGCCTTAGGAGCAGGAGGAGTAAATTTGCTTGAAATGACAGCAGCCTATGGTGCAACTATGATTAATGGAAACAGAATGTTCCCCTTCGGAATTATAAGCATAAAAACTCAGAAAGGCAAAATTCTGTATCGTGCTTATAAAAAATCGGATCAATCAGTTATTTCTCCAGAGAATTGCGAAAAAATGAGAATAATGATGGGATCGCTAATGGAGCGCGGAACGGGAAAAAGAGCAAAAATTCCAATTGCCTGTTACGGAAAAACGGGGACTAGCAATGATAGCAGAGACGCAAGTTTTATTGGATTTTCCAGTCCATTAGTTGCGGGAGTATGGGTCGGAAATGACGACAATACTCCTATGAATCAGAAAATGACCGGGGGAATTTTGCCAGCAATCGTCTGGAGAGATTTTATGATGATATCCTTTGGATATCAGAAGCCAATAGATGTCATTCAAATAAACGCTCCTAATTCAGCTAAGCTGAAGCGCCGTAGCATAAAATCTCTCATACACGAATTATCCTAAAAATATAAGCTTTTTCCAAAAGGAATGAATATTTAAAAAAGATCTGGCATATCAGCTTTCGTTACAGTATAATGCCGGCGTTTTTCTAGGATAAAATTTATGGAAGAAGATAAGCGTAATCTAGTAGTATTTTTTGTCATATCCATGTTGATTATGGTGGGATATCCATATTTCATGGGAATGAACAACAGCGTGGATAAAATAGTTACTCAGTCTTCCGAATGCAAAACTTCGAAGCCTGCCGAAGTCATTCCAAAAATTCCCCCGAAAAGTCAAAAAATAGAAACTATTAAGCTTGAATCGACGTGCTTAATTGGAGCTATCTCAAATCGCGGAGTGAAAATAGAAAAGGTTTCCTTAAAGAATTACGCTGATAAAGACAAACAAAACGTTCCTGTTTTAAATAATGATAAATTAAATTATTACGCTCAAATTAACTGGAAATCTGATGATCCAAACACTATTCTCCCAAACGAAAATACTTGCTGGAAAGCGAGTTCTCTAAAACTTTCTGAATCTTCTCCCGTAATTTTTACATGGGATAATGGAAACGGCTTATATTTCGAAAGACAGATATCAGTTGATAAAAAATATCTTATTACCATTGTTGATAAAGTTAAGAACTACGGACCGGAGAAAGTCTCTCTTACTTCTTCCGCCCTTATCTATCGTGATTTAGAGAAAATTCCAGATAATTCCGTATGTTATGAAGGTCCACTCGGGTATATCGATGGAAAATTGGAAGAAATAAAATATGAAGACATATCCAAGAGTCGCGATATATTCAATGGAGTTAAAACCCTTCGCCTTAAAACTCACGGAGGATGGTTCGGACTAACCGATAAGTATTGGTTAGTAGCATTTATTCCTAGCAATCAAAAAGAGGATTACAGCGTAGACTTTAAACACTTCTCAGAAACTGGAAAAGAGTCCTATGGAATGGAAAACTCCGAAGCATTTTTAATACCTTCTTCCACCGAAATTTCCAAAACTTATCATCTTTTTGTCGGCGCTAAAGAAATAAACACCTTGGACGCATACGAAACAGAGCTAAACGTGAAACACTTCGACTTAGCGATAGATTTTGGATGTTTATATATTCTTACAAAGCCTCTGCTTTATGCACTGGCCTATATGAAAAATCTTGTAGGAAATATGGGAATTGGAATACTGTTGCTTACTTTACTTATTAAACTGCTACTTTTTCCATTGGCAAATAAATCATATCGTTCGATGAATAGAATGAGTGCCCTTCAACCAAAAATTCTAGAGCTGAAAAAGAAATATGAAGGAGATAATTTAAGACTCGGTCAGGCTGTTTCCGAGTTGTACAAAAAAGAAAAAATTAACCCCATTGGAGGATTTTTCTTAATTTTGCTTCAATCTCCAGTTTTGTTTGCTCTTTATAAAGTTCTCTATATATCGATAGAAATGAGGCAGTCTCCTTTTATAGGATGGATCAAAGATTTGTCTCTACCAGATTCAGCTTATATATTTAACCTGTTCGGATTAATTCCCGTGGAATTACCGAGTTTCCTTCAAATAGGAATTTGGCCGTTATTAATGGGATTATCGATGTGGTTACAACAGAAAATGAGTTCTGTATCGATGGATGCCTCTCAAGAAAAGATGATGCTTATTATGCCGATAATGTTTACTTTCATGTTCGCACAATTACCTTCCGGGCTGGTGATTTATTGGACTTTTAGTAACATTTTGGGAATGATTCAACAGCATGTAATAAAAAAAATGGATGTTGTTAAAAACCACAAAAAATCATGATAAAGCTTCCGTTGGAATGTAAATTCGTAGCTGGAGTAACTTCGGTCGATCAAATTCCAAAGAGCATTTATATGCCGGAAGTCGCGTTTGCCGGAAGATCTAACGTCGGAAAATCATCTCTGATAAACGCTTTAGTTGGACAAAAGAAATGTGCGCGAGTATCTGCTTCTCCTGGTTCAACACGGCAGATAAATTTTTTTTTGTTCGCCAATAAGGTTTTTTTAGTAGATCTTCCTGGATATGGCTATGCATCCATCTCTAAGTCTGTCAGAAAAGCCTGGGATAATTTATTACTAACTTATTTGAAAGAAAGGCCAAATTTACGAAGAGTATTTTTATTAATAGATTCTCGTCATGGAATAAAAAAGAACGATGAAGAAATGATGGAGGTACTTAATAATACTGCTGTTGTTTACCAAATTGTTCTTACTAAAATCGATAAAATTAATAATGCTGCAATTATTCGTAGCGAAATAGAAGAGCGAATTTCTAATTTTGCTGCGGCCTATCCCTCAGTACTTTTAACTAGCGTGAAAAAGTCCATAGGTATGCAGGAACTTCGCAAAAATATTTTATGAGTTAAAAAACAGCGGTCATTACTAGGGTAGTCCATCCTTTGTAGTCGTATTTAAATTTTAGTTTTAATCCTATGGATAAATATTTTTGTAGAACACTGTCGTCGTCTGATGTAAAACCAGACAAAATCAAAACGCTGTCTTTATTCAGAAAGGACGATACCGACTCAGCCATGGAAATTAAAGGCTCCGCAAGGATATTAGCAATTATAAAATCATATTTTTTATAAACTTCCTGAGATATGTTTTGAAAGGCATTTATTCTATGCGCCACATTGTTTAAAGCGATATTTTTTTGAGAGACGAGTACAGCTTCTTCATCAAGGTCGCAAGCATCGATATGTCTTGCTCCGAGCTTTGCTAGAGCGACGCTTAGAATACAGGAACCGCACCCGATATCCAAAATATTTCTATGTTTTTCGTTATCGAAAAAAGTTTGGCATGCGATCAAGCAACGATTAGTCGTTGGATGAGCTCCCGTTCCAAACGCTGTTGCAGCGGAAATTTCCATAATAATTTTATCCTTGGGGAAAAGATGTATGTCTTTTCGCAGATGCGGACCATATATAAAAAAATCTCCGACAATAATTGGCCTGAATGTTTCGAAATTTTTTTTCAGCCAATCTTCCTCCTGTAACTCTTCAATTTCAAGACCAGTGTATTTATAATCTCGAAGAAGAGAACGAATTTTGTAATCATCCAAAGGATTAATACTTAATATCTCGATAATCCAATTATTTTCTTTTTCTGCACAAGAAACTGATGAATAATTTTCAAATAGAAGATCGGTTATTTCAAAAGCGTCGTTTACTCCGAAATTTCCTATAGTGCATTTGTAGACTTTTTCTGTCATTGGCTAGCGATTTGCGGAGAAAGCATCATCATAATCTGTTTGCCGTCCAATTGTGGTTTGCCTTCGCATTTAGCAAAATCTTTAACGTCGTCGATCAATCGATTCAATAATTTTTCCCCTATTTCTTTATGGGAAACTTCTCTCCCACGGAATTTTAAAGTAATTTTCACTTTATTTTCTTCTTCTATAAACCTTTTTATACCTAATAACTTTACTTTATAATCATGATCTCCAATAGACGGAGTTAGTTTTATTTCTTTTACTTCTATATTTTTTTGCTTCTTTTTCGCGATAGTTTTTTTCTTCTGAAGCTCATATTTTAACTTTCCATAGTCGATAATCTTGCAAACAGGAGGATTTGCCTGAGGAGCTATCTCTACGAGATCCAATCCAACTTCTTTGGCCTTGAGTATCGCCTCTCTTACACTAACTATTCCGACGGGAGCTCCGTCTTGATCTATTAACCGCACCTGAAAAGCGGTGATTGCTCCATTTACTTTATATTTTTCTTCCAATATTAACTCCGAAATACCATGAGGATTCAGACTAATAGCCTTTTTGCAAAAATCAAGAATGTTATGCTGTTTTTATTCGGGTAATTGCATTGTTGCAATAGTTTCCGTTTGTCTTTTACAAAATCTAGAGTTTCTAAGCGATTATATCTTCATTCAATCGTTTAAAAATATCGCTAAGGAATTTAATATTATTCGGATTAATCTTGCGGGATATTTCTTCAGCTATTTTAATTAAATCATAGTTGTTAGAAAAATCGCTGAATCTTAGCGAATTAAATCCACTCTGTTCTTTTCCGAGAATATCGCCGGCTCCGCGTAATTTTAGATCCTCTTCACTAAGCAAAAATCCATCAGTAACGGTTTTCATCAACTGTAATCTTTTCTTTCCGATATTTGATAGCGGACTATGATAAAGCAAAACGCAATATGCTTTTTCATTTCCGCGCCCCACGCGTCCACGCAATTGATGCAATTGTGCAAGACCAAATCTCTCCGCATGCTCTATTACTATTACATTTGCATTTAGGATATTAACCCCTACTTCCACCACCGTTGTTGAAATTAGGATTTTAAATTCTCCTTTTTTAAATCGGCAAATGATCTCGTCTTTTTCTTGCATTTTCATTTTTCCGTGCAGAATGAAAACGTCATTTCTAGAAAAATGGCTGGTTATATATTCGTATCGTGTATTGATATCCATAAGAGTTTCTGATTCCTCTATAACTGGGCATATCCAATAGATTTGCGAATTAATCTCACGCAATCTTGCGATTAAATCATTTATTTTCGATACGCCGATCACAGTTGTTTTGATTATTTTTCTTCCTTCTGGTTTTGTTTTTATAGTAGAAACGTCTAGATCTCGGTAAAATCCCAGCAACAATGTTCTTGGAATAGGAGTTGCGGACATCGCTAATATGTTGGGATATTGGCATTTTTTAATTAGAGATAGCCGTTGCATTACTCCGAATCGGTGTTGTTCGTCAATAATCACTAAACCGAGTTTTCCAAATTCAATATTATCCTCAAAAAGCGCATGAGTACCAATGAGTATTTGCGTTTCTCCATTCTTTAATTTTTTAATTTGCTCGGAACGACGCCTCCGATTACTACTTAGTATTATATCGATTTTAATGCCTAGGTTTTCGGACATTTTTCTGATACTTTCAAAATGCTGAGTTGCCAGTATCTCAGTTGGCACAAGAAAAGTCGCTTGAACTTTATTTTCTAAAGCGATAAGCATAGCAATAAAAGCGACGATCGTTTTACCGGATCCAACATCCCCTTGTATGAGTCGATTCATCGGCTTTCCTGAAGAGAGGTCTTTTTTTATATCTTCTAGACACGATTTTTGATCAACTGTAAGATCGAATGGAAGAACCAACTTTTCTAAAAGATCTCCATTTGATATTAGAGGTTTTGTCTTGCAATTGGAGATGGATTCCCGCATTTGTTTGAGACGGATTTGATTCACTAGTAATTCATCTATCGCTATTCTTTTCTTCGCTGACGCGAATAAAGATTCATCCACGAAAGACCGCGGATTATGGATAGTTTTTAGTGCCTGTGTAAAAGTCATTAAATTATTTTTAGAAATAGTTTCTGCGGTAACCCAATCTGGAATTTCAGGCATTGCTTTCAGTAAACTACTCACAGCATATTGCACAGTACGATTCTGGAGTTTGGAAATCAGAGGATAAATCAACTCAGGCCCTATGTAGTATTGTAACATATTGGATGACGCAATAACGTCCGGATGCGTTATTTGAATCCCTTCCATTGTTCTTTGTGCAACTCCACTTACAACAAATATCTCTCCGATCGGAAGAGATCTTCTTATAAAAGCGGAATTATAATTGAAATATCGGATGGTAATAATATCTCCATTAGTCGTTTCTCCAAAGACTTTATAGATGGACGATTTATAACGTGGAGCCGCGTGGTCTATAATTTTTAAAATTACGGTTAATTTTTCTTTGTCTTTAAAATTATTAATGTCGCCGGATCTGTTTTGTACGGAAACCGGGAAATGAAATAGTATATCAATAACTCTACTGCCTAAACAGCATTTTTCCAATAATTTCTCAGTAAATTGAGATGCTTTCAGAAAGTTTTTAAAAGGCTGTACTAAAAAATTATTCATGATTTAAACTTTTGAAGAAAAGCAAACAGCCAAACAATGTCATTATTACGCTTATATACTGATTTAAATTCAATCCAGACATATAAAATAATTTGTAACTGAAATCCGAGTCGGGTTCTCGGAAAAATTCCACAACAAATCGCATAAAACCGTAACCAAAACAAAAAATTCCAGAGAGTCGTCCTTTATAGAGAAAACATCTTTTTTTAAATGAAATAATCATCACAATAAATAAAATTAGCCCTTCCAATATTGCTTCATATAGCTGACTGGGGTGCCTGAGAATTCCGTCGTTAAAAACAACGCTCCACGGAAGATCAGCTGCTTTCCCTGGTAATTCTCCATTAATAAAATTAGCGATTCTTCCAAGAAACAGTCCTATCGGCGTACTTATAGACCATAAATCTGAAAATTCCCAAAAATTAATTCCTCTCTTCCTGCAAAAATAATAAGTAGAAACGACAACTCCCAGAAACCCTCCATAAAACGCCATTCCTCCTTTCCAAACTTTGAATATTTCCATTGGAAATTTCGAATAATAATCGAATTCATAAAACAAAACATAACCCGCTCTTCCCCCCAAAATAATTCCTACAATCGCAAAGCTAATGAAATCCTCCAAAGAACTAGGCGAAATATTTATTTTGTTTTTTTGAGACAAAAAAACCGATAGTTTTAATGCGATAATAATTCCGAAAATATAGGCTAAAGAATACCAATGAATGGCAAAACCACAAATAGAAAAAGCAACATTTGAAAAATTACAGATCACGGTCCCTCCTTTTTCATCTTTTAAAACAAACTGATTTTTTAATAAAGCATTTTATGTTAATCTCGACCGGATTTCAGTCGGAGGAAAGAAATTGGACGCGAATCTTATTGATATAACAGAATCATTTGCTGCAAAAATGGATCTTAGCTTCAGTAGAATAGATAGTAATGAAATTACTATTTTACTGAAAGAGCAACATCCAGGGTATATTCTTTCCGTAATTTTAAAATCAGATTATGACATTATCTATTTCTCCTGCGACATTAATATATATGTTCCAGCAAATAGATACGTTGCAATAACGGATGCAATAGTAAAAACAAATGAAAGAATTTGGTTGGGGCATTTCGATTTAATATCCTCTGTGAGTCGCATTGTCTATAGTTTGGCAATTCCTTTTATATCATCACAATTGATTAATGAAGAAATAATAGAGTCTACAATTCAAATGATAACTGACGAGTGCAATAGATTTTACAACTACTTTTTTATCGTGGTTCAAAATGAAAAGCTTTTCGATATTTCTAGTAATACTCTTTTTCTAGAATCTGCAGGAGAGGCTTGATTGAACTTGCTATAAGAAAACTTCAGGTTCCTTGATTTTTTTTCTATATGGTTTTATATTTTTGACGTTCCCCCCCCCGTTGACAACCAAAAAATAAGCATTATATTCAGTCTCGCAGGTGGGATTTTAACAAAACTTCTATCGATATTTTTTAGAAAAAGGGAAGACAATGAAAAAAATATTAGTAACCGCGCTATTAGGAGTAGAATTGCTTTCTGCGATGAATCAGTTTGAGCCATGGAGTACAGTATCTTGTCTTGATCCCAGAACTGTTTATCTTGACAAAAATGAAAAAACAGAAAAAATTATCCACGATACAAAAAAACAGATAGGGGAATATCTAAACGCTTTTTTTCTTAAAAAATTTAAAGAAAAAGTGAATCCTGAATTTGTTGAAGATCTCATGCAGGCTCTTGTCAAAGAGAAGATTTTATCCGTTTGGATTTTTTTTGAAAGAGTTTTTAGAATCCTTGTAAATGGAAAAATAGGCAGCTTTTTAAAGTCCGAAAGGGATTGTCAAGTGTATATCGAAGAGATTCAAAAGCATGTCTTTCCTATGTTGGAACAATATAAACAAAATTTAACTCCTCCTCTCAAATTTATTGAGAGCGATGATATAAGGGGATTCCCCGACCCCACTAAATTTTTCTTAATAGAATTTTCATCAAAATTACCTCCTGAAACTGAAGAGCTCTTAACGAAATTTTCATCAAAATACGGATTAACGTCTAATAATGTCAGAATAATAGATAGCGATAGTATTTTTAGTGGTTTTGAGAATCAACAGTTTCTGTCTATAGATAGAATAGCTTTTTATAAAGGACTGATAAAATCAACTCCGGAAACGAATTCACAAATACTCGATTTATGGACAAGTTTACTAGACGACGCTAATTTTATTCCTAAAAAAATAGAAATTTTATTTCAAATACCGTCTTATGATCAAATTACACTCCGTTACAATGGTGGCAATTTTATTATGCCAACCGACGCTGAAATCGATGAATATGCAAAGCAGTATAAAGAACGAATAAAGCAAATGGTTAAGAACTCTCTTGCTTCGAATAATCATATACAGACGCAAGTAATATTTCTTGCTGTCTATGAATACTTGCGCTCGAAAAACGTAAACGCTGATGGTAAAAGTCTAAAATTGATTTTTATGTCCGGTGAGGATGTTCCAGCAGAGAATTTTCCCCTATTTTTCCTCTATGCGAATCCAAATTTGACATGTGACGGACCAACAATTTCTCCTGTGAAAACAGCTCCCTCAATCCTAGGATATCCTCTCTATCCCGAGAAAATGACAGAGGCATTTAATCATGAACTAAGACACTCAATTCACAAAAATCTCGGATTGTTTTCAGATGAAAATTTGTGTGAGAAGTGTATGGAAGTTCCTTTTATAAAAGAACTTCTTTTTAACGATTTTCAAAAAATACAGGAACAAATTGAGAAAGATATTGGAAAAACATTGCCTAATACTTCTAAGGAAACCATTGATACTTTTTTAAATAATATAACAGGTTTTATGCCCCGAGAATTCTTTCAAAATTTTTCAAAAGAAAAAATCGCTGAAGATCCTATGGGATTTATCAAAGAATTGTCCATGCGTCTTGCCTATCATGTGGTCGATGGAATCACTGGGGGCGAAGAAGAAACACACAATATTATAGGATTATTTTTCTCTAACGGTATTTTATATGTCGATAGAATAAACGACTATGTGGCGGCTCATGAACAAAAACAACCACTTCCTTGGACGCATCTCGGCTACAAGGAACTCATGAAAAGCATGCTGAATCTAGACGACCATCTTAAATATTGTACTATGGCGGACTATAGCAAAGTTTTTATTAGAAAATGTAGTAAGCGGATGCTTTCAACCAATCCATTGAATCATCCAACTCCAGATGCTTTACAAATATTAGAAATTCTTCATGGGAAGCATCCGGATGATTAAGAAATTTTTCGGCATAACGAACAGTGAAAATATGATATATACCGAATCACGAGATTAAACATTAATGAAAAATGCCGCAAGTTTTCTGTAATTATTTGTCTGTTTCCATTCCACAGATCTAACGTATTTTTGTATTTTCAAAAAAGCTTTTTTCTCTATTTGCCTTATACGTTCGGAGGATAAATTCATATCGCTTCCGATCTCGCCTAAGGTTTTTGTTGGAGTATTCAATCTATAAGCGCATACTATATTGTATTCCTTTGGCGATAGCGTATTTAAAGCTTCGTGTAGGATTTTTTTTCTGTATTCAAATTCTTCTTTTTCTAGTATTTCTTTTTCGTGAGAATCTCCAGTATTTGAAATAAAATCTTCCCATTCGGATTTTCCATCCTCTCCAATTGAATAATTCATAGAAAAATCTTTATTAGTAAAACGCTTTTCGAGAGTCATAACATCATCTCTACTGACCTGCATTTTATTAGCAATTAAATCAATATTTTCATCGGATATATTATCAATTCCCAGCATGTTTTTCATTTTTCTTAGGCCAAAAAATAATTTGCGATACTTTTTATTGGAATTCAATTTTACAATAGACCAGGAATTATATATAAAGCTTTGGATTTTCGCTTTTATCCACCACATAGCATAGGTGGAAAATCTATAGCCAATGGAAGGATCAAAGTGCTGAATGGCATGCATTACTCCGATATTGCCTTCGGCAACTAGATCAGCTTGAGATAATCCGTATCCGGAGTAGCCTTTTGCTATTCTTACTACCAATCTGAGATGACTAGAAATAATTTTGTCGAGCGCTTTTTTATCTCCTTTTTCTTTCCAGCAGCTGGCTAGTTCGAATTCTTCATCTTTTTCCAAAAGTGGAAATTTTCTAATCTCCGCAACATACGATGTTAAAGAATCGCTATTTAATAAACTGCGAAATGCGGTTTGTTTCAATTAGTTCCCTCCAACAACTATCTCATCTATAAGCAAAGTCGGAGAATCTATTCCAAATTCCATTTTAAGGTCAGATGCGGGAAGACAACGAGAGAACATCTCCAGAAAGTTACCTGCAATCGTTATCTCGTTAACCGGGGATGTAATTTCTCCATTTTCGATTAAAAAACCAACTGCGCCTTGACTATAATTACCTGTGACTAGGTTTAATCCATTTCCCATAACTTCAACAACATATAAGCCGTACTTCACGGATTTTAAAAGATCCGAAAAGGAGTTCTTTCCATTTTCGATGTAAATATTATGAGGAGAAATTCCTTCGAACCCCTCAGCATTTCTTGTCGAAGTCATTTGTAACAAATTCGCATATTTAGTATTCAGAAGAAATAAATTCAAAACTCCATTTTTGATAACAGAATTATCGGTACAAGCTAATCCTTCAGAATCAAGTGGACGAGACCTTAATCCGCGTGGGATAGCATATCGATCTATAACATTGATGGAATCTCCAAATACTTTTTTATGTAATTTATCTTTTAAGAAACTGATATTTTTTGCAACTGCAGCGCCATTGACCGCTTCTACCAAGCTACACAACAACTGACCTGCTACTCTTCTATCGAAGACTACGGGAACTTTACAGGATTTTATCTTTTTTGCTCCCAATCTTTTTAAAGTTCTCTCCGCGGAACAATGTGCTAATTTTTTGGCATCCTTCAAATCTGAATGATAAATAGCTTCTGTTATATCGAAATCTCTTTCTAGAAAACCATCTTTTTCCGCCAGAGTTACAATGGACAATTGATTGAAAGTTTTCTCATAACTTGCGGAAAAATCATTATTCTTTAAGAGCATGAATTTCGAGCGGAAATGGCTCGCTTGTGCTCCTTCTGAATTGGTAATTCCTTTAACTTGAAGAGCTTCCTCTTCGCATTCAATCGCTTTGGCGATTAATTCATCTAAAGATACTTCTCGTGGATCGCATATATCGATTTTTTCTGGAGCCTTGCATAATTGATCGACTTTTGGACGGAAAGCGACTGGTTCTTCAGGAGAATTTTTAGCTGCGGATACAACTTTCTCGATAAAAGATTCTTTTTGTAGCTCATCTAAACTGTCGGTAGAGACAATGGCACTTTTTTTCCCGATTGAAACACGCATTTTTACGCTTGTTATATCCGATTTAACAATTTTTTCTAATTTTGCGAGACGTGTAGTAACTGAAATCGTATTACTTTCGCTACACAAAACATCAACTTGATCTGCTCCGCATTTGCGAATAGATTGAACAACTTTTTCTAAAATTCCAACATCCATATTTCATTCCATTTTAAGTTGAGTTGCTTGAATTATTTCGTCTGAAAGATCAATTTTCCCATCTTTAACCATTAAAGAAATAAAGTTGAAAGCATTCTGTGCGAAAAGTCTACTAGCATCATCGGCAACTCGGCTTGCAAGATTAGTGTACCCTATAATAGTTACTCCCCCTTCATGAACTATTTTGTCAGGTTCAGAGAGAGCACAATTCCCCCCAGTTTCCGTAGCCAAATCGACTATCACAGATCCGATAGGCATAGATTTAACCATTTCTTTCGTTATTAATTTAGGAGCGGGTTTTCCTGGGATTTGAGCCGTTGAAATGACTATATCAGAGTTTGCTATAGCTTGAGCCAATTTTTCCGCCTGACGCTTCTGATAATCAATACTCATTTCTTTTGCATAACCGCCAACGCTTTCTCCGTCATCATTATTTTCTACTTCTATAAAAGAAGCTCCCAGACTTTCCACTTGTTCTTTTGCTGCGGCACGCACGTCAAAAGCATAAACGTTGGCTCCCAGTCTTCTAGCTGTGGCAATAGCTTGTAAACCAGCAACTCCAGCTCCTAGAATAAGAACTTTCGCAGGACGAATCGTTCCGGCTGCCGTCATCATCAATGGAATAATTCTATGATATTCGTAAAGAGCCTCAATAACCGCGCGATATCCGGCGAGATTCGCCTGAGAAGATAGTATGTCCACCGATTGCGCTCGTGTAATTCTTGGAACTTTTTCTAAATTAAATAAACTAATACCATCTCTTATTCTCTTTTCTATCTCTTGTTTTTTTATGTGCGATAACATTGCAACGAGGCAGACACCAGATTTCAATTTTATATCCTTAGTAAAGCAAGGCTTAACGCTAAGATATATATCTGCATCTGGAATATTTTTTTTCTTTTCAATCTTCGCCCCTGCTTTGAGATATTCTTCATCAGAAAAACCAGCCTCTATTCCGACATTAGTCGGTAATATTACGTCAATTCCTTGCTTTAGGTATTTTCGTACTGATTCAGGAGTTACGGCAACTCTTTTATCGCTATTATTGGGTATTACACTGATTTTTAGTCCCATGAATCCTCTCTATTAATTTTGTCATCAAATAATTTCGAGACAACGGCAATCTTTCGATGTTTATACCATAAAAATATATCTTTAAAAAATGCTCTGTTATTTTTAAAGCAGAAAAAATATCGTTATCCGTTGGTGTATCGTTAGAAACCAAAAAAGGAGGGAGAACAAATAACTTATCTTTATGTTTTTCTCCAGCTTCTTTCGTAATAGCGCAGCCTGTTTTAGGAGAAACATAAAACAGTCCTTCAGTTTTCCCAGTAACAGCACATCGGGATAGACTTAATCCAACGCCTACCTCTGCTAAAAATTGGATTTCAAAAAAAACATAGTTAATTAAAAAATCTTTTTCTTTGGGCATGGAAAGTAATAAAGTTTTCAATGCGTCGTATAAATTCGGATGAGGTGCTTTTTCCGGCAATCCTTTCAAACAAAGAAAACATGCGTTTTCGATTATAAAAATTCCAATGGGATTATTAATAATATGTACAAAAGGAGAGAAAATAATTTCCATTTTAAATCTTCCTAATTGTTCGGCTGTGCGTCCGTTCCATGTAACATCGCTTATATCACCGGATTGAAGTGATTGTTTTAATCCAGTTACTAACCCGGATATTTTTCCCATTTTCTTATTGAATACTGTGATTATCCTAGAATTTTCAGAAAACGATTTTGATGAAAGAATAATGCTGTGTTCACGCCAATGCAATGATTATCCTACCTATTAACTAAAACACGCAAAAATAAATGCACTTTCTTTTCTAATAAAAAAGATAACTCTTTTCGTGCTGCTTCTCCTATAGATTTTATTTTCTGCCCATCATGCCCAACAAATATAGTTTTGTGTGGAATACTTTTTACATAAATATTTTGTTCTATTCTCATACTTCCATCGGATTGATTTTGACAATCTACAGTTTCTATTGTGCACTGATATGGAATTTCTTCGTGTATGCGATGATAAACATGCTCACGAGTAATTTCCGCTGCATATTTCTCGAAAGATAAGTCAGTGATTTCATTTTCATCGTAAAGCCATTCATTTTCAGGCATAGAAGAGGCGAAGTATTTTTTTATATCTTCTACTCCACTCCCTGTTAAAGCAGAAACCATAAATATATTTTCGAAAGATCTTATCTTATTAAATATTGCTGCGGTTTCCAGTAACATTGGTTTATGAATTAAGTCTACTTTGTTTATAGCTAGGGATATCTTTTTATCCGCGTGGATTTTTTTTAGCATTTCTACGCTTAAATCAAATTTTTTCTTACTGCCATCTATTACAAATAAAATTTGCTCAGATTCTCGAAATGCATTCCAGGTAGTCTGCTCCAAATTCTTCGCTTTTGAAGAAAATCCTGGAGTATCAATAAAGATAATCTGACTTTCATCTTTAATAGCTATTCCTAGAATTCGGAACAAAGTTGTCTGAATTTTTCGAGAGACAATTGAAACCTTCTGCCCCACTAATTTGTTGATTAGCATTGATTTTCCTGCGTTTGTCTCTCCGAGGACTGCAATAAATCCACATTTTTTCAATTTATCACTTTATTTTTTCCATCAATCTTTTCGCAGCATTATGTTCTGCATTCTTTTTAGAATTTCCGTATCCCAATGCTGATTCTCCACAGGCAGTAACCTCGATTTCGAAAGTAGGATTATGAGCTTCTCCCGTCATTTTAATTAATTTATAGATAGGAAGTTGGAGGAATTCAGCTTGGCTTTTTTCCTGCAGCATAGTTTTAAAATCCTTTTCTTTCGTACTATTAATATCATCTGACCAAAGCTTTATAATAATTTGTTTAACTGTTTCAAAATTCGAGTCTAAGAAAATCGCGCCAAGGATCGCTTCCAACATATCTGCAATTGCCGAAGAATTTTTATCTACAGATATGAAGAAATCTTTCGGGAAAGTTAAACAATCTATAATTTTTGTTTTTTTCACTATTTTTATCAAAAAATCCGTCCCTGCTAAATTAGCGATTCTTATCGCCAAGCTTCCTTCGCGTTCGTCTAAAAAATTTTCATAGAGGAAATTCGCCAGAGAAAGTCCCAGAACACGATCTCCTAGAAATTCAAGTCTTTCGAAATATTTTTTATCCCCTTTTATTCCTGGATGAAAAATAGCAGCTTCTATTAGCTCATTTTTTCTAAAATTGTATCCTATTATTTTCTGTAGCTTTAACACGCTATCAAGCGTGGGCATTAAATAATCCTCTTAAAATAGCGGCTATATCTTATATTCTGAAGCCACAGCCAAAATTCCCACAACTTAACTCCATTATCTATTGAGTGAATAATGAACCATGCTCTTCCCATAAGATTTTCCGCTGGCACAAAGCCCAACCCGCATCGTGAATCCTTAGAACAATCACGATTGTCTCCCATGACGAAGTAATATCCTTCTGGTACCGTGACTTCATCAAAATTATTTGCTTTTGAAAATTTCATACTGTCGATGTATGCGACCGTATGAACAGGAGCATCGGATAGAGGCAATTTTTCTTCATAAAAATTTAATTCCGTAAAATTATGTACGTTGATATCATGGTACACTGTTTTCTTTTTAAATTTTAGTGTTGCATCCACTCCATTTACCGTAATGATGCCGTTACTTACACTTACCTTATCTCCAGGTAACGCGATGACTCTTTTAATTAGGTTTATATCGTTATTCTGCGGATTATCTTTGTCGTATGGATGCTTAAATACAATGACTTCCCCGCGTTTTACGTTGTTTTTAAAAAACACACGTCCGGAAAATAAATTCGGACTAAACCATATGCTGTGTTTACTGAATCCATAAGTAAACTTCTCTACAAAAGGCATATCTCCTATTAACAGTGTGGGCACCATAGAACTAGACGGAACTATATACCAATCAAATACAAAAAATCTAAAAAGAGAAAAGAAGAAAGCGAATACGACAATGAATTTCAGATCACTTTTTAACTGCTCTCTTTTGCTTGGCTTTACTTTTTCTTCAGGGGAAGAAATTTCTTTGGGTTCTTCACTCATTTTATTGATCTTTCTGAGCGCGTTCTAGCTTTTCATGTCGCTCTTGAGCTTCTACGCTTAAAGTCGCGACAGGACGTGCTTCGAGTCGTTTTAGAGCAATAGGCTCTCCTGTCATTTCGCAAAAACCATAGGTCTTATTTTTTATCCTCAACAAGGCTTCATCAATTTTATTAATTAATTTACGTGCTCTTTCCTTAGTTCTGAGTTCGTATGCTAAATCTGTTTCAGTAGATGCACGGTCAGCAACATCAATACACGACTCAGTATCATCAATAAGGCATTTGATTATATCGTCCGTACCACAAAGAATATCTTCTTTCCATCTGACCAGTTTACGTCGGAAATATTCCAGTTGAAAATCGCACATAAACTCTTCTTTTTCCAATGGTCTATATCCGTCAGGTAGCTCACAAATTTCATTATCCATAACACAAAACTTAATTAAATTATTTAAAAGCCACTTTTACTTTATTAACAATCTCACCGAATGCTTCTTTATCCCTTATTGCTAAATCAGACAGAATTTTCCTATCTATAGCGATATTTGCTTTGCTCAACCCATTAATAAATTGAGAATATTTTAAACCGTACTCTCGAACTGCAGCATTTATTCTAATTATCCACAGACTACGTAAATCTCTTCTTTTATTGCGTCTATCCCTGTAAGCATATTGCATCGATTTTTCAAGACGCTCTATGGCAGAACGATAACAATTTTTTGATCTTCCAATAAACCCCTTAGAAAGTTTTATGATTTTTCTATGGCGAGCATGCGTTGTCACGCCTCTTTTTACCCTTGACATTTTTTCTCCTTTTTATCTATATGGCATATATTTTAGGACATTCTTGGCATCGCAGGAACTCAATACCATAGTTCCACGTGATTGCCTTTTCATTTTCTGAGGACGCTTTCTCAAATTATGTCTCTTAAAAGCAGATTGTACTATTATCTTACCAGAGGCGGTAAAACTAAAACGCTTTTTCGCTGAACTTTTCGTTTTTAACTTGGGCATTTTATCCTCTTTATTAGTACAAAGCGCATCATAAAAAATACTCTTTATAAAGTCAATTGGTTGGAGTATATAAAGTGATATCAGTGGAACCACTTTGGATTGTGAACGAATTCTTAGTAGGAAGCATGCACCTATTAAAAATGGGCCTGGCATATAATATGTCTTTCTGCGCTTTCGTCTGCTTGGTAGTTATAACGTATATCTACTACAGTCCTCACAAAGAACAATATCGGATATCTTCCTGTTGATCTGAAGCTTACGCGAATAGCTAGTTTGCAGTAATTCAAAATATGTTGAACAGAATTTTGTGACCATTGTGCACAATAATTGATAGACGCATTAAATATTGATCATGTTCAATGGAAAAAACATAGTTGTTAAAACTTTTCTTACGAATAAAGATTAGGATCGAATGGGGAGATGTAGATGTCTGAAAATATCGGAGAAATTTTATTCAAGAAAAATCTCTTAACGAAAGAGCAAATCGCTGTAATTACCAAGTCTCAAAAAAAATCAAATTTGCTCTTCGGACAACTTGCCGTCGTTCTTGGTTTTATGAGCGAAGATGATTTGATCAATGTTTTATCGGAACTTTATTCAATAGAAATAATAAATCTAGAATTTTTATATATAAATAAAGAGACTCTGATGTTAATTCCATATGAATTAGTTATATCGTGTCTTGCTATACCTTTTTTTGTCGATAGAAAAACCATAAAAATCGCTGTTGCGGATCCTGGAGACTTAAAGGCTATAGATTTAATTAATTCGCACATAAGAAACAAAAAAGTGCAATTTTTTATCGCCAGAAAAACTGAAATTCTCAGACTGTTAGAGATAATAAAATGTGACGGAAAAAGTATTGATAAAGATCCTCTTCTTTTACTCAATAAAATCATTTTCGATGCAATGGAGTCTAGAGCAAGCGATATACATTTTGAACCTTTAGAAAATATGATACGCGTTCGCATAAGAGTGGATGGAATTCTTCGTATTTTGAAAAATATAGATTTTGATTCGTGGATGAGAATTAAATCCAAACTAAAACTTATTTCCAATCTTGATATAACAGAAAATCGAAGACCTCAAAGCGGACATACGCGTATTTTTTTGGCTGGGAAAAGCGTAGATTTAAGAATATCTACTCATCCTGGAATATATGGAGAAAATTTCGTCATTAGAGTTTTCGATCTTTCCAATGGAATTAGATCATTAGCGGACTTAAAGTTTCCGGAGGAGGATTTTTTATGGCTCAAACGTGTTATTGCTTTTCCCTACGGGATTTTACTAATCGTTGGCCCCACTGGGTCTGGAAAAACCACTACTCTATATTCCCTATTGAGGGAAATTAATTCCCCTACAGTTAATATCATGACGTTGGAGGATCCTGTCGAATATCAAATTGAAGGAATAAAACAACTGGATTTACGTGAAGAAGGAATCCTATCTTTTTCAGATGGAGTAAGATCAATTTTGCGCCAAGATCCTGATGTAATGCTAATTGGGGAAATAAGAGACGAAGCAACAGCTTCATCTGCCGTGCGTGCTTCTCTTACTGGAAGATTAGTTTTAGCCACGTTACATGCATCTACACCAATCGAAGGAATCAGAAGGTTAGTCGATCTTGGTCTTAAATTATCTGATTTCGTTCCATCTTTGATCGGAATTTTTTCTCAACGCTTAGTTAGATGCGTATCAAATATTGAGGGAAGATTCCCAATAACAGAATATATATTTTTTTCGGAAGAATTAAAGCAAAGTCTTTTAAGAAATAGCGATACGTCTATCTGCAAAGCGGATAAATCTTTTCATGATTCTGCCAAGTATGCACTGGATAATAATCTAACAACTTTAGCTGAAATTACAAAGGTTTTGGGAAATGCCTCTATATAAATATCAAGTTCTAACTAAGAGCGGTGAGAAAAAACACGGTATTTTATTGTCTGATGATTATAAACAAGCCTATGAAGTTCTGCATAGCAAGCAATATTTACCGATAAAAATAAAAAAAATCTATTGCACTTCTCGAAAAATTTCTCCAGAAAAATTATTGATGTTTTTCATGCATATCGAATTGCAGTTAAAATGCGGAGTAAGAATTAACGATGCAATAGAATCGTTCTCTGGATTTCAAGAGGACCGAATTCTAAATGCTTCGCTTGTTGATATTGCAGATCTCCTTAAAAGAGGAGAAAGCATAAGCGATGCTTTTGAAAAATGTCACGCCATCTTTGACGATGTTATTATTGGATTATTCCGATCTGCGGAAAATACCGGAGAAATTTTGGATGTTATTACGAACATATTAAAATTTTTAAAATTGCAAACAGAGTGGAGAGATAATGTAAAAAGAGCGATCGCTTATCCGATATTTATAACGATTGTTGCGATATTAGTTCTAATTATTAGTGTAGGGGTCCTAGGACCTCAGGTTATTTCCCTTATTCAAATTTGTAACAATGGCGAAATTCCAATTCTCACGCAATTTACTATAAACATACTGCCCCAAATTTTTGAAATAGCTTGTGCTTTTTTCCCTGCGTTATTATTAATCCTAGTAATCGTTTTATTAAGTCGAAAAAATAGAAGTCTTTTTCTCCTCAAAATTCCAGTTATAAAAAAATTAATAACTCAAATTGTTTTGTGGAATTTTTATAAGATTATGCACATAGCTTTATCCGCGAAGTTAGATTTTATACAAGCGCTAACTTTGGCGATAGACGCTGTAAAATTTGATTCTATAAAAAAAGAACTGGAAAATATTCGCAATGACATAATTGATGGATATGGAATTTCAGAATCATTTTCTGAAAAAGAATTGATCCCCGCTGAAGTTCTTATGGTTATTCGAATAGGAGAAGAAGGTAACGATCTTAAAGAGAGTTTTTATTATATCAGTGATGATCAATATAAAAGAATATTATTAGATATTGAAGTATTAGGACGCAGGCTAAGTATAGGTTTAACAATCTTTACAGGTCTGATATTCATTTTTATTCTTTGCACTCTTTTTTATCCAATTTATAGCTATATCGAGATTGCGAGTATGTGATGTATATTTTTCGAGGAGAAAATAAAGAAAGAATATTCGATAAAATACTCGATAAAAACCCCGCTGGAATTATCTTAGATAAAAGCAGCATATCTTTCTCTTCAGAACGATTGCAGAAATGTTACGTATGGGATGCCTACAGCGCGTTAAATTGCAAGAAAAAAATATTATCTTCCACAGAAAAAGCTTTTCTGATTTTCCCAGATAGAATTTTCAAAAAATCTGATTTCTACATTCAAAAAATTTCTTTTCCCGAGGAATTTTTATCTGGGGAAACAGATATATTTTTAACGGAAAAGGTCATTGCAGAATTTTGTAAGAGTCTTGACGTTATCGATGAAAAAACTCAATGGTTGTATGCAGCGAATCATAAATCTAGTGGATTAAGAATAATTGTAGGATTTGGTGGTAGCATAATTTTAACAAGGTTTTTACCTCAAAACTCGGAAATAGAAAAAGAGATTTCTAAGACAATAATTTATCTACGAAGATTCGATATAAATGGGAAAATTAAAATATTTACTCCGTTTTCTAAACTTCAATTAGCTGCACTGACGAACAGTGAGATAATTCATATTGAAAAATACGAGGATGCGGAAGAAGCTATAGCAGATTTTCTATCAAAGAATCGAAAAATAAAACCAATTTATGGAAAACGGTTTTCTTTTGATGATCCACGTATACTAACTTGGTCCGGAATAATTTCCGTTGTTTTTGCGGGCGGAATTTTCTATTTGAAAGAATCTATAAAAGAGAACGAGCATATTATTACTGAGCTTAGAAAGGATGTAACTATTTCGGCAAAGCACATTAAAATAATAGCAAACTCTGAAAATTTTTCTTTCTTAAAACAATTCATAAATGAATTTAAAAGCTCTTATAATCCAGTAAAAATGCTACAAAAAATCTCACAACCATGTCGCGAGTATAACCTAAATGTAGAAGAAATTTCATTTAGTAAAGGAGCGAAAATCAAAGCTTTTCTCTCTAAAAAACAATTAAATGAACTAAAGGAAAATAAAGGAATAAAAATAGAAGAGATCTCAGAAGATAAATACGAAGAGATTGGAAAAAATGAAAAAGTGGGAGTATTAATTTGTATAGATTGAGATTAATGCTTGTTCCATTATTGGGCTTTTTCCTGCTAAAGGACGTGATAGTCTTATGTGATCTACAGGAACTTAGAAAACGCTTATCAGATTCCCAAAAAGCAATAGAGATTTTTTTAAAAAAAATCGAAACGCTCCCGTATTTAAAATCAACAAAAAAAATTTTTAATACTAAGATTGATCCAAAACAAGTTATAGAAAAAATCTCCGGTCGCTTGAAAGTTCATAAAACCTTAGTAAAGCAAGGCTCTTCAATCGAAGAAATTAAAATACTTTCAAAGCAGGAAGACGTGGTATATAGATTTATAGAAGATTTACTTTTTGAGTTGCCTGGCATAATACAATTTGAATCCATAAAAATCTCGAAAAATAATAAAGAATTATCCGCTACGATACAATTAAAAGCGTTTCAATTATTGAATGTCCGTGATTTTGTTAACATAGATTCGTCGGATGAAAAATCGGATACGTCATCCATAAAATTATTTTTTTCAGACGAAAAAAGAAAACATAATTTATTGTGTACTTTAGAAAAAGCAAAAGCTTACATAAATAATTCATGGTTTCAACTAGGTGATGCAATAGAAGACCGCAGATTGATTGGAATATACCAAAATTACATTGAATTACAACGCAGCAATGGCGATAAAACTATAATAAAACTCGGAGAAATGTGGTAATCTAAAATTGGTTAGCGAACATCTCTAGCGAATCCAGCGAATTTACATTTATTGAGTTAATTTCTGGAGAAATGCGTTTTACTAATCCTGTAAGAACTTTCCCTGGACCTATTTCGATGCATTTTTTCACAGAATTTGCTTCTGCGAAAAGAATACTTTCTCTCCATCTAACTCGATTGGTAATTTGCTTTACTAGAAGATCTTTAAAGTTATTAGATTCTGCTATAGCAGTAACATTAGAAATAATAGGTTTTGCAGGAGGATTAAACGAAATTCCACACAATGCTTCTGCAACCTCCTTGGCCGCTTTTTCCATTAAAATAGAATGAAATGGACCGCTTACTTCTAATAGAACAGTTCTGACATTCGCTGCCATTTTCATAACTTTTTTCACAGCGTCTTTATGCCCGCTAATAACGATTTGTTCAGGAGAATTGTCATTCGCGATCTGAACTATTTTATCCATAGAGGAACACTCCTTAACATTTTTCTCAAGTGTTTCAATATTCATTCCTATTATAGCAGCCATTGCACCATCAACTGGACAAGCTTTTGCCATTGCATAACCACGAGTTCTCAGAATTTTAGCGGCATCGGAGAGGGCTATTGCTCCACTAGCGCATAGAGCAGTACATTCTCCTAATGAATGTCCCGCAAGAAAACGTGTTTTCGCTAGAAGATTTACGTTAAATTCTTTTTCTAGAACTCGGACAAAAGCCATACACACAGCCATAAGTGCTGGTTGCGTATTTTTAGTTAATTTTAGGTCCTCCGGAGAACCATTGAATATTAAATTCGATAAGTTGAAAGAAATCGCTTCGTCTATTTCATGAAAGACATCACGAGCGCTACGAAATGCATCATATATATCTTTTCCCATTCCGATCTTTTGAGATCCTTGACCGGGAAATACTATCAGCATACCTTCTCCTATGCTACTCGCCTTTCTTTTTTTAAGGTTATTAGGACTTCTGATATGTAAAACTTAGGTAAAATACGAATGCCTGATTTTTCTGCGGAATTCCGTACTTTTTCTTTATTGTAAAAACCAGTCACAAGAATCGATTGTTTCTGCATGTTATTCTTTTCTATAAAAGTGATTCCATTTACATCATTACTTTTTAATTCATAATCTACTAATAAAAGCATCCGCTTTTTCTCCTGTACTGTTTCTATAAAATCCATGGCCTCCTGGTACTTCGAAAAGCATTTAATACTAATATCACCACTGTAATCTTTTAAGCGGCGCTCCCAAATATAATGTATCAATGGTTCATCATCAACTATCACCACAATATTTCCCTTATGCAAGATGATCTTACTGGCAAACCAGTGAGGTTTTTCGGAAATCGGAATAGTAATGATAAAATCTGTGCCTACCCCCATTTCGGACAGCACTTCTAAATCTCCATTCATTTTTTCTAACGTTGACCTAAGCTGAGTCAGACCAACACCATATCCACCGATTTTATCGCTTGCGACTCGTGCCTTATTCATAATTTTTTCTATGGTTTCTTTGGGCATACCTTTTCCATTGTCTCTTACGAGAATTTTTATATTACTTACATCCTTTGAAATAAGAATATCAACGCTTCCGCCCGATTCTTTTCTAAGCGCTTCCAGTGCATTGTCTATTACATTTGAAATCATTCGTTTGAACGCCATTTTATTTCCTTTCACGAAAATATATTCTTCGTTGTTAGGACAGGAATAGTTGATTTTTAAGTTCCACATTTCATATTCCTTTATCTTTTGGCTTATGATATCCAACAGCGTTGGATGAACTTCAATATATTCTTTATACGAATTAGCTTCCTCGGTATTGATTGCTTGTAAACCATTTTTACAATCTCCATTTGAATATTTCTTATGTTTATCCAAAAGATCATTAACTATAATATTCACGCTTTCTATTAAACTTTCTAAAAATTTTACATCTTTCTCCTTCAATTCCTTGCAAATTTTAACGAAAGTAGACAAAGCCGCAATAGGAGAACGGATATCATGCACTACTTGCTCACTGATACTTCTTAATTTTTCTTGTACTTTATTTCGAAGCTCAAGTTTTTCATTCTTTTTTCGTTCTGTAATATTAACTGCAAGACCAATTACTCCTTCTACCTTTCCCTCTATTATTAACGGAGATTTAACTACAAGATAGCTAATTCCAAGATATTCTTCTTCTGTGATTATTTCTTTCCTTGTTTTCAAAATATCAGTTGTTGTCTTCCAAGCCTGGGCATTTAGCTTTTTGGCATTATTACCTCCAATAACTTGATCCAAAGCGTAATTTTTGTAGATATGGTTGCCATATTTATCTATGACGAAAAAATTAACATTGGATACAGTTTCTTTCATAAAACGAGAAACTTCCGCATTCAATATTTCTGCATTCAGATCGCTGTGTTTACAACTCTTCTGAGATTGCTTAGACGTTTTATAACGAAGATGTTTAATGCTTAGTTTATAACGTTTTGCTACGTCCTCCATTGATCGTGCTAAATTCATCGGGTATACCAAAACCGTAGGATTTTGAAAGTTTACACATATATACGCGAGCTCTTCCAGCAAAAAATCTATACTACAAGAGAGCTCGTTATTGCCTTTATATGCAGCTATCGAAGCATCTGATATGACAAGATCTCTAAAACTTAGGATAAGCCCTTCACCATTCTGATCTCCCGCATAGTCTTTTAGTATTTGTTTATGCCATTTTTTAAATTCGTTCGAACTAATACCCTCTATCCACGGCTTTACTACAGTATCAACTTGTAATTTGTTAATGGATTCTTTATTTTTAGCGAGCCATAAAGTTTCTATAGAAGGATCGGAATAAGTATTAAAATCCGGAATAACGTGCCTGTACAAATACGAAGTATCGACGATATTAATTTTTTTTAGCTTTTTCTTTGTCTCTTCGAGATTTAGTGAATTAACCAAATCTTCGAATCCTTCTCCACTTTGACTACTGCAACCATACGATATAACTGCATTTAAAGTTATACTTCTCTCTGCGGCTGCATTAAAGAATTCAAGGGCTTCTTCACTCCATTTCACATGTCTATTTTCTTCCATATCCACCTCCATATTTGAAAATTAAAAAAGCGACGCCTCCACAAAATAACAAAGCAAAGGCAGATCCTACGAGGAATATCCAATCACCCTTGATGTATCCATGTAGAACAGAAAACACTTGTACTATACAAAAACCAGAAAACGTCACAGGAGAAAGCCCGTCTGCATTTTTAGTTTTGTATATCTTGATTGCCTGAGGAACAAAAAGGGCGGCGTTAAATGCTAAACAAAAAGCAAACACAAACTCAACAATCACCACGAACATACAAGGGCCCTTACTATTTTTTCAGAGTTAATCCCGCATAAAAACTACACACCTACACGAGTACTACCACTGTTTGTTTTTTATAGTAGCTTTTGCATGCGAAGTCAATATTAATATTTTATTAATTATTTCCCGAACACAGACGTTCTTTTATGGAATTTTAGAGGGTATAATGGTCTGTTTCTATTGGACTTAATAACAGATCATGAAATGCTCTTTCGGGCTGAAATTTCAGCGAAAAATTACAGGAACAAGTAGGATTTTCTTTAATAATATTCTTGTTTTTTTCCTGATAATTTTTCCAGATATTTTATATCGAGCGAACTTGCATGTGAATGCAATGTCCTTTTTCTTCGTAACAACTATGGCCTTCGCGATATGCCTTTGTTGTCAGAGGAAAATACTAAGGTTCATGCTCTCTTTTTTTTCAATTATTCAAATTATTCAATTTTGCCATATTAAGTATTTTGGAATATTAATATCAACGTCTTCTTTGTATCTTTTAGAAAAAGAAATATTAGATGTTTCCTATGAAGTTATGGATCTTTTCATTTCTTACTTTCCCATCCTTCTAACATGCGTTCTTTCTTTCGTGTTAATATACAAGATTTATCCTACATATCCCAAAGAAAACATTAAAAGTACATTGGGATCAATATTACTGATCGCCAGCAGTATTCTTTATGTATCGATAATAGACGGACAGCTCGACTTCACTCCAAATCCCACAAGATTCGCTTTTGAAAATTCCATTAAAACAGTTTGTGGATATATTTATTCAAAAGTGGGGAAAATACATAAATTTAATAACTATAAAGCGTACTCTGTTGAAAGAATAAAACCTATAAGCAATGATCCAGTAACAATAGTTTATATACTTGGGGAAAGTTCTAACAGCGAGCATATGTCCTTATTCGGATATGATGAAGACACTACACCAAATTTAAGGAAAATGTTTCAATCGGGTAACGTGTATTGCACGGTTGGAATTGCAGGAGCGGTATCGACGATTTCTTCCTGTAAATTCATGTGCAATGCCATTAGAGAGCCTGATAATATAAGACAAACATCGTCTGATACAACGAATTTATTTAGATTGGCGAAGGAAAGTGGATTCAAAACTTTTTACATATCGGCTCAGCAAAATAATCTTTGTTCATCAGTTGGGGGAACTCCTTACATCGATGTTTTAATCACAAGAATGCGATATCCAAAGGAATTTAGTTATCAGAGAGATACGTTTCTGCTGGACATTATAGATAAGCAGGAATTTACTGATAAAAATTTCGTAGTAATTCATCAACGCTGTATACATTCTCCATACAGAAAAACCGTTCCTAATAGTTTTTGCACGCCGTCTAGACAAATAAAGCACCGTGATACATTATTGTATAACAACGCTATGGTGTATAATGACTATGTTATATCAAGTCTTTTTGGTAAATTTAATAAGTCGAAAAATAAGTTCTATATATTCTGGACATCCGATCATAATGAATTAACAGGACAAAATGGATTGTACGGACATGGACACCTATTGCTGGCATGTGCGAGAATCCCAATAATTATTCAAAGTAACGATCAAGATTTTTTATGCGAGATTAGAAAAAAGCATTGCTTAACTCATTATGATATATGCAGTACAATAATAGGTCTGTTTGGAATGCGGATTATAAATCCCAACGAAGAAAAAGAAATCTACTACATAAACGGTATTGATTATGATGGAAAATGCGGATATATAAAGATTAAAATACCTCAAAATGGAGATGTTACTGTGCGTGAGACAATATCCAAATAATAAAAAGATTAACGAGAGAAAAGAAAACAACTGCACTTCCTATATCTTTTGCTTTTTTAGAAAGAATATGTTTTTCGGTTCCTATGCGATCTATTACGCTCTCTATCGCCGAGTTAATCCCCTCACATATCAGCACAAAAATAAACGAAGAGAAGATATATATTCGCATTAGAGAGGAGCAAGGGAAAAGAAATTCGGCAACTAATATGATAAAGCCGAGTAATAGCTCTTGCTGAAAAGCTCGTTCCTTCAATAAGTACTTTATACCGCTCAACGAATATAGAAAGGCGTTTTTCAAACTATGAAACATGGTATTCCTATCAATGTGATGCTATCACCGTGCTTTTTTCGTATCAACATCTATTAATTATATTCTATAATAGACGCATGGATACTGAATGGATATATGGAAAACATGCAGTCAAGGCTGCACTAAAAAATCCTAAAAGAGTTATATTAAGATTCGTTGTTTTAAAATCTGCTCGCGTTTTTTGGGAAGAAAAAAATCGTCCTGAAATTGTTGATAGGAATTTCTTTAAAGCAACTTTTAGAGAAGACATAATTCATCAAGGATGCGCAATTTTAGTGAAAAAATTAAAGGAGCCATCTATTGAGGAATTGATAGCGGATAAATCCGATGAACGGCCTTTGGTACTTCTCGATCAAATAAAAGATCCTCAAAATATAGGCAGTATTTTAAGAGGAGCTGCTGTTTTCGGCGCTCGTGCTGTTATTACGACAAAAGATAACAGTCCAAGACTTACTTCGTCGATTATAAAAGCTGCGTCCGGAGCACTTGAAATTGTTCCGCTGATTTTCATAGTAAACCTAGTACAAACAATAAATAATTTAAAAAAACATGGCTTTTGGTGTCTTGGATTGGATGAGACAGCTTCGAAGACTATTAATGAAATACCACTTGATGGTAAAATGATGATAGTAATTGGAAGCGAAGGAGATGGAATGAGAAGATTAACAAAAGAATCCTGTGATTTTATCGCAAGTCTTCCTTCTTATAGTCTGCAATTTTCCACTTTAAATGCTGCTCAAGCGGCAACGATTTCTTTATATGAAATTTTTAAACAGAAGAGGTAATAAATGATAGAAAACTTCTATCCAGTTTTTGCTTATTTATTAGGATCAACTCCTTTTGGATTGGTTCTTTCAAATTTGTTCGGAGACAAGAAGCTAAGGCAAAGCGGTTCTAAGAATATCGGATCTACCAACGTCTTTAGAACACAGGGAAAAGTCTTGGGAATTTTAACATTCCTTTTAGATTTCCTAAAAGGTTTTGTCATTTGGTTTTGGATTAGAACAGATAACGAAATTATAAATTTATTAGTAATGGCAGCCCCAGTAATTGGGCATATTTTTCCAGTGTGGTTAAAATTCAAAGGCGGAAAAGGAATAGCGACGTACTTCGGCGTTTTATGCGCACTGAGTCCTATTGTTTTTTTCAGTATAGTTATTATTTGGGGAACAATGTTCTTTATTACCAAAATCTCTGCCGTTGCGGGATTAATCAGTGTTGCGACAAGTATTATAATATTTAATTACACGGGAACCGCTTTATGTTGGAACTTTATTAATCAATTGTATGTTTTAATAGCGTTAGTTGTTTTGATTATCGTTAGACACCGCGAAAATATAAAACAGCTAATGCAAAGATCGTAGGAATTAGTAGTGCAATTCGATCTTTGTTATAGGAGATGGAATTGTGTTATCGAAAGAAGAGAAATTAGCACGGTTAAAATTAGCTCGTACGGATTCTATAGGCGCATCTAAATTTTGGGAACTAATCGGTGCCTATGGAAACGGAGAAAATGTTTTAAAAAATCTTCCACGAATTTTGAAAAACACAAGCATTTGTAGTAACGATAAAATTTCTCAAGAAATTTTTAATATGAAATCTATGGGTGCTCGCTTTGTTTTCTGGGAAGATGAGTTATATCCTCCACTATTAAGAAATATTCCAGATCCTCCTCCGATCTTATCGTTTCTAGGAAATAAAGACAGAGTTCTTTCATTTTATAAGAAGAACCTAATTTCGGTAGTGGGTGCTAGAAATGCCTCCATACATGCTGATAAATTATGCCGTACTATCTGTCAAGATCTAAGCGCTAACGATGTTATAATCGTATCGGGATTAGCTCGAGGAATTGACAGCAGCGCGCATCTGGGAAGTTTGGAAAATGGGACTATAGGAATAAGCGCCTGTGGAATAAATATTGTGTATCCTCAGGAAAATAAAAAGCTTTATGAAAGAATCATAGGAAATAGCGGAATTTTCTCAGAAATGCCTTTTGACACTCCCCCGCAACCACAATTATTTCCTAGAAGAAATCGAATTATCGCAGGAATGTCTTACGGTACAGCTGTTATAGAAGCTGCTGAACAATCTGGTTCTTTGATAACAGCTAAAATGGCGCTTGATTATAATAGAGACGTTTTTGCCGTTCCCGGATTTCCTTTAGATCCTAGAAGTGTAGGCTGTAACAAATTGTTAAAAGAAGGAGCTATTCTTATACAAAATGCGCAGGACATTTTGGAGCACCTAGAAAATAAAAAAATTATTCCAATGCTAGAGAATAATGTTCCCGCTAGAATTTCCGAACAGGATTTAGAAAAAACTGGGGAAAAAATACTAAGTTCTTTAAATTCTGCTCCGATTACTATTGACGAATTGATTTCATGCATTAAAGTATCTCCTCGAGAAGTGTTGACTGTGCTTTTAGAACTCGAACTGACAGGAAAGGTGATAAGATTACACGGCCAGAGAGTTTGCCTAGCGCTTAACGGTTAGAACTTTGAATTTATTATAGTGGAGATTTTATATAAATGCGGCTCGTAGTAGTTGAATCCCCCGCGAAAGCTAAAACAATAAACAAGTATCTTGGAAAAGAGTATAAGGTAGTTGCAAGCTACGGTCATGTTCGCAATCTACTTTCAAAAGATGGTAGTGTTCGGCCTGAAGATGGGTTTTCTATGATTTGGGACATCGATACGTCCGGGAAAAAACGATTAAATGAAATTGCGAGCCAACTAAAAGGTTGCGACGAATTACTACTTGCAACCGATCCTGATCGCGAAGGAGAGGCTATTTCATGGCATATAAAAGAGTTGCTTCAAGAAGGAAAAAAGCTTAAAGTTCCTTTCAAACGTGTCGTTTTTCATGAAATAACTAGAAGTGCTATAGAAGAAGCTCTTGCTAATCCTAGAGGTATAAATGCCTCGCTGGTAGATGCATATCTTACGCGATGTGCTCTGGATTATCTTATTGGATTTACTCTTTCCCCAATCCTCTGGAGAAAATTACCTGGAAGCAAGTCTGCCGGACGAGTTCAATCGGTCGCTTTAAGAATGATCTCTGATCGAGAAACAGAAATAGAGGCCTTTGAAAAAAAGGAATTTTGGTCCATTGAAGGAAAGTTTATTGCGAAAGATAAAAAGATATTTGGAGCTCGCCTCACGCATTACAAAGGAGAAAAATTAGAAAAATTTTCTATAAATAACTCGAAATATGCTAATTCTATAAAAGAAGCTCTTATTTCTCATGAATTTTCCGCTACCTCTGTTGAAAAGAAAGTAGCAAAGCGCAATCCAGCGCCCGCTTTCATTACGTCTACTTTACAACAAGAAGCATCGCGAAAATTAGGATTTGGTGCGAAAAAGACTATGCAATTAGCTCAAAACCTTTATGAAGGTATTGATATTAATGGAGAACGAGTCGCTCTTATTACTTACATGCGTACCGATAGTGTAAATTTATCGAAAGAAGCGATAGAACGAATCCGTGATTTAATTTTTAAAAAGTACGGAGATAATTTCGCACCGGAAAAAGCGCGCATTTATCATACAAAAGTAAAAAATGCCCAGGAAGCTCACGAGGCTATCCGTCCAATTGATGCTTTTGTTACTCCAGATAGTTTAAAAGATAATGTCCCTGGAGATCTTTATAAATTATATGATTTAATTTGGAAAAGAGCTGTCGCTTCCCAAATGTCATCGGCTGAATTTGAACAGGTGCAAGTAGATATTTCGGATAAGGAGAAAAATATCTTCCGAGCTAACGGAAACACAATGAAATTCGAAGGATTCATAAAAGTTTACGTTGAAGGTAAGGACGATGAAGAGGAAGAAGACGGCGCATTACCGGTTATTACGGTTAGAGATCAACTTCCGACTGAGAGTTTAGAAGCCTTGCAGCATTTTACCACGCCTCCTCCACGTTTTTCAGAGGCAAGTCTTGTAAAGAAAATGGAAGAGCTGGGAATTGGAAGGCCTTCCACATATGCAAATATTTTGCAAGTACTTAGAGATCGCGGATATGCAAAATTAGAGAAGAAATTCTTTACCCCAGAAATTCGGGGACGCTTGGTAACGTCTTTTCTCACAAGTTTCTTTAGCAAATACCTAGAATATGGATTTACCGCGAATTTGGAGCAATCTTTGGACGATATTTCCAATGGAAATAAGACGAAACTAGAAATTCTAACAAATTTCTGGAAAGACTTCTGTCAGAACGTTGATACGACAAAAGGCATTAAAATTTCAGATGTTATTAATAAATTAAATGAATCATTAGAGGCTTTTTTATTTCGTACGGAGAAGGGAGATATTTCACGCAGTTGTCCTGAGTGTAAAACTGGAGAATTGAGCCTTAAAATTGGAAAATTCGGCTCATTTGTTGGATGCTCAAAATATCCAGAATGTAAATACGTACGTAAACTAGATTCGTCTCCGATGACAAATGAGGATAAAACGATTATGCAATCTTCAGAATATCCTAAATTTTTAGGAACAGATCCTGCTGACAATACTGAAATTAGTCTTCGGAAAGGTCCATATGGGCTGTACATACAAAAAGATTTTAAAAAATCACAGGAAAAGCCTCAACGTGCTGCTATTCCAAGTTTTTTGAATCCGGTGGAAGTCGATTTAAAAATGGCGCTTGCACTTCTGCAATTTCCCAAAAATCTTGGTAATTTCGAGGGAGAAGAAGTTAAAATTGGTCTAGGAAAGTATGGTCCTTATGCGCTTCACAAAGGAAAATACGCATCCCTTCCCCAAACTCCAGATATTTTCACAATGAATTTAGACGACGCTATCGCGGCTATATTGAAAAAACATAGCCGTTAACGTGCAGACATAGCATCTTCGAATACTTTTATATAATCGTTTATCATTGAATCGGTATCTGAAAATTTTTGCGCCTGCTGGTATCCACGTTTGATTAGCTCTTTTCTCAGAGCAGCATCAGTAACAATTTGTTGCATGGCAGCAATGATTTCATTGGTATCCCTCGGGTTGAAAAATATAGCTGCATTTCCAGCCACTTCCGGAATACTTCCAGCATTACTGCAAATAACTGGAATACCAGCAGCCATCGCTTCTATAATAGGCATTCCAAACCCTTCGTATAAAGATGGAAAAACAAGCGCGAATGAATTCGAAAGAAGAACTTTTAACTCATCGTTCGGAATTGAATTTGTGCAAATAATGTTATCAGAAGCATCACTCAATGATTTTAATTGTAGCAACGTGTTCTTTGACATTTCGCCAACAATGACTAATTTCATATTCGATTTAGAACGGGATAAAAATTCCAAAAATGATTTGATTAATCGTTTATGATTTTTTTGTGGCCAGCAGGCTGAAATATAAATGAAATAATTTTTACTATCTATTCCATATTTTTTCAGAATCGATCTGCGGAATTTATCGTTTACCTCGATATTATTTACTCTTTGAGACAGGCATGTGTATATTGTTTTTACTTGATCTTTTTTAGGATTATACCAGTACATAATACGCTCTTTAGAAAAATTTGTTATTGTAATAATTTTTTGAGAGTTTTCTAATATAAATTCCGAGCATTTTTTGATCCATTTTTTTGCCGCTGGAGTTTTGAAATTTTCTATATCCAAGTAAACGAGATCATGAATCAAAGATATTTTTGGAATGTTAAAATCATTTATCGCATATTCAGCGTATGGATCGAAGAATAAGTCGCACTTATCATCTATACAAATTGTATCGTAAAAACATAATTGCGTTATTTTATCGCGGAAGAGTCCTAAAGTAACAAAATTGGCGATAGTTCTCAATGAGAGAAAAACATCATTATATCTTGCTTTTATACATAAGAATTTTATATTTTTTTGTTTTTGTAAAGAAAGGAGGTTATCTCTTAATTCACTAGATCCTAGAACGATTATCCTCCAATTTGGACGTTTTTCCGCAATCAGTCTGGTAATGTTCTCCATAAGCGTCTTTATTCCCCCATACGGAGATATACACGTTGCATCCACAACTACGTCTTTGGTGATGTGCGCATCTCTATTTTTAAGATATGAAACCCGTCCGCTTGAGAAAAAATCAGAAAATTTGGCCTTTGACATTGAAATTAAAGTGAACAAAAAAACTCCTGAAAATATGAATATAATAAGAAAAGAAAATGCAATCTTTTTCAGTTTCATACCTGTTTTCCCACAATCTGCTTTCTATCGGCCAGCTTATATCATCATGAAGTTAACAAAAGATTAATTATCTGACACGTGCCCTATAATGTGCGGTAGACACTATAAATTGTCTATTGGAGGACTATCGTATATACGTCTCAAAAAAAAATAGAGTCAATTATTTTTGTATTTTTTTGTCCGTATTAAATCTTTATTAATATTTATAAGGCATAATGGCAAAAATATAACAAAAAGGAGCTAACAATATGTACGCGCTTTATGATGCCTCTTCATATTTTTTAAGACCATCTAGAAAATTTGCTCAAATATTGAAGTCATATTTGAGATCTAATCCAAACGCAATGAATTCGTGTTTCGGGCGTGTTACTGAAGGCTTTGCCGACATGTACGAACGTACCACAAGATATGTGCAGAAGCCTGAGTTTAATATAGACGAAGTGAAAGTCAACGGAGAAGAAATTAAGGTTTATCAAACTACTGTGATGAAAAAGCCTTTCGGAAATCTTGTTCGCTTTAAAAAAGAAATTAAAAAATATGAACCAAAAGTTCTAATAATAGCTCCAATTTCTGGGCATTTCGCAACTTTATTGAGAGATACGGTCAGAAGAATGGTTGAAAAGCATGAGGTTTATATAACAGACTGGAAAAGTGTTAGAGAAGTCCCATTATCCGCTGGAAATTTTGGACTAGACGAATATCTTACGTATCTAATTGATTTCATGCATTATCTTGGAGAGAACGTACACGTTATGGCAGTATGCCAACCTGCAGTTCAAATAATGGCTCTTGCTGCGATTATGGATGAGGCTAATGATCCTTGTATGCCTACGACTATTATTCCCATGGGAGGTCCAATTGATCCAAGAGTGAAAAAAACTCAGGTTAACGAATTGGCAGAGGGTCATTCGCTTTCTTGGTTTGAAAGAAATTTTCTGACATACGTTCCCAAAGGACACATAGGCGAAGGACGTCGCGTTTATCCTGGATTTATTCAATTAACAGCCTTTATAAGCATGAATCCAGATGCTCATTACAAAGCACATATTAAATATCTGGAAGACAAAACTCTTAACAATAAACCGGGAATGGAAAAACATACGACTTTTTATGACGAGTATTTGTCCGTTTTGGACATGGATGATATTTATTATTTGGAAACTATGGAAAAAATATTTCAAACCTACGAACTACCAAGAAACGCTATGAAATACAAAGGTCATACTATAGATCTTGGTAGTATTAGGCGCTGTGCTTTGCTTACTCTAGAGGGAGAAAAGGACGATATTTCTGCTCCGGGTCAGACATTTGCAGCCCATGCTTTATGCAGAAATCTTCCAGAAAAGATGCACGATCATTATTTGCAGCCTGGAGTTGGACACTACGGTGTTTTTTCCGGTAGTAAATGGAGAACGTACATCGCGCCTAAGGTAGAGGAATTTATTAAAAGATTTGATAAAGGAAAATAAATTGGCGTTTTTATACAGATAAATCAACGACCATTGAGAGAAGGTATAATTTTGAAGTCAATGATCTAAACCAAATTTCTTAATCTAAAATTGCAAATTTTTGAAACTGGATTCTGTGTTTGTAAATGTTTCTTCTGGTTTTATCATCAAAAAAAACGCAAATATCAGAGTTTTTTTGATACCTCAATTTCTACAATATAGTTTTGCATAATCGTCTCCCACAAATTATAATAAAAACAGTTTCGGCTATTATAAAATGCATGGTCATTTAAAATGCAATTCCGGAGGAAATTTGAGGAAAGTAGTTATCTGTTCTGGAGGAACAGGAGGACATATGTTTCCCGCTTGCGCTTTGTTTCAGGCGATGCAGAAAAAAAAATACAATGTGACTGTTCTAACTGACACTAGAGGAAGTATTTTCTGCGACGATATATCAAAAAAGGTTATCATAAAAACGATCCGCCTTACGGACGGTTGGAAGACTATATCTTCGTTTTTATCCGTATTTCCTAAAATTATTAAATTTTTTCTAGAAAAAAGACCAGACATTATTATCGGATTCGGAGGAATTTTTACGATCATGCCATTAATTATTGCGAAAATTTTAGGTGTGAAAGTAGCTGTTTACGAACAAAATTCAGTTGCAGGAAAAGCTAATAAATTTATAGCAAAATTTGCCGATGTGAAGTTATCGTCCTTTGATTTAGGGAAGGGCTGGAAAGAAGTTCGTTCACCCGTTAGAAAAGAATTTCTTCAAAGCCAACCTTATAAATGTGAAGGGAAAATAAGAATACTTGTTATAGGAGGCAGTCAAGGCGCTGCTTCTTTTTATAAAATCATTCCGAAAGCTCTGAAATTTCTTTCGGAATCTGAGAGACAAAATCTGGAAATAGTGCAACAAGTAAGTTATGGAAATCTAGAGGAACTTTCCCTTACATACAATAAACTCCAAGTGAAAGCAGATTTAAGGAGATTCCTCCACAATATAGCTGAAATTATGAATAATTCAGAACTGATAATTTGCAGATCGGGAGCATCTACTCTTTCTGAATTGGCAGCCACCGGTAGGCCGGCAATATTAATTCCTTACCCAAAATCAGCGGATAATCATCAATTGAGTAATGCGCTTTATTATGAAAATAAAAAAGCAGCTTGGGTTTTAGAAGAAAATGGCGAAATCAGCGAGAATCTGGGAAAGATCATTCGAGAAGTCCTACTCGATAGAAAACTATTAAAAAATGCAGCTTTTCATATGAAAAATCTTGCGACTAGTCAGACAGTAGAAAACTTTATAGAATTAATCGAAACTGTTTAAAGAAAGGGTATTTAGGGTGAAAAAATTTCTAATTACTAACGGAGCAATTCATTTTATCGGTATTGGCGGAATAGGAATGAGCGGTATAGCAGATATACTTGTAAATCTGGGATACACAGTCAGTGGAAGTGATCTAAAAGAAAATTCAATGACAATCCGCCTCTCTCGGAAAGGCGTTGATATAAAAGTTGGGCATAACGCTGAAAATATAAAAAAAGCTTCCGTTGTTGTTGTGTCATCAGCAATAGCGCAAGACAATCCGGAAATTTTAGCCGCTAGAAAACTCGGCATTCCGATAGTTAAAAGAGCAGAAATGCTAGCCGAGCTCATGAAAATGAAATTATCCATAGCGGTCGCTGGAACTCATGGAAAAACTACGACAACTTCGTTAATCGCTGCAGTGCTAGACCAAGCAAATCTAGATCCTACAGTGATAAATGGCGGAGTTATAAACGCTTACAACAGTAATGCTAGGTTAGGAACAGGAGATTGGATTGTAGTAGAAGCAGACGAGTCCGATGGATCCTTTACTAAACTTATGTCCACAATCGCTGTTGTTACTAATATTAATTTTGATCACATCGATAATTTTAAAAATTTTTCTGAGTTGAGAGAGCTCTTTTCAAAATTTGTAGGCAATATTCCTTTTTATGGAACGGCGATTTTATGCGTGGATCATCCGGAAGTAGAAAAAATATCAAAGGAAATAACTGATAGAAAAATTATTACCTACGGATTATCTCCGCAGGCATCGGTTTCATGCCGAAATATGAATCTATCGGCACAGGGTGCTGAATTCGATGTGTTTTTTTCTCAAGACATCGTAGATAGATATAAGCTTAGCTCAAATAAATGGAGTGCGTTTTCAATAACGATGCTTGGAGCGCATAATGTTCAAAATTCTCTGGCTGCAATATCTGCTGGTCTAGAATCATCAGTGTCGGAAGAAGACATCCGGGTTGCTCTTGGCTCTTTTTCTGGAGTTAAAAGAAGATTTACAACCGTCGCAGAAATAAATGGAGTAAAAATAATCGACGATTATGCTCATCACCCTGTAGAAATTGATGCGGTTTTGAAAGCTGCGAAACATTCTTGCTCAGGAAGGATTTTCACTGTTATTCAGCCACACAGATACACTAGATTGAAGAATTTTTTGCCGGATTTTGCGAAAGTTCTAGAACGTAGCCACTATGTTTTTGTTGCTCCCATTTACACAGCAGGAGAACCAAACAATGGAGTAGATCATTTTTCTCTCCTCGATCTCTTAAAAAAGAATGGAAATGTCGAATCTGAATTCGCGAGTAATTTACTAGAACTGAAGCATAAAATAGTGAAGAAAGTTCGCTCCGGAGACTTTGTTATTTTCCTAGGAGCAGGCGATATAACCCAGTGGGCTCATGGTTTTGCCGAAAATTTTGGAACTGAAGAGGAGAATTAATGTCAATTATCAGTAAGCTTCCTCCCGTTAAAGGAGTATTACAAGAAAATGTTGATCTAGGAAGAAAATCTTTTTTAGGAGTTAGCGGAACTGCTCAAATTTTATTTACTCCTACAGATATCGATGATTTAGTTTTTTTTCTAAGAAATTTGCCGAAAGATTTCCAAGTAACTGTACTTGGAGCGATGTCGAATATTCTAATTCGTTCGGGGGGAATACGAGGAATAGTTGTGGTGCTTGAAGAGGCATTTAATAAAATTTTCATAGAAGATAATGTTATAGAAGTTGGAGCTGCGGTTTTTTGTTCTAAATTATCTACTGCTGCTGCGAATCATGAACTCGGAGGACTTGAATTTTTGACAGGAATTCCAGGAATGATCGGCGGTGCTATAAAAATGAATGCTGGGTGTTACGGTGCAAATATTTCTGATATTTTTATAGAATGTGAAGGAGTTAATCTGAGTGGACAAGTTAAGTGGTTTAATCCAGAAAACATAGAATTCGGTTATAGATCGTCGAGTGTTTCAGATGATATAATTATAACTCGTGCGTGGTTTCGCGGTATGCAGAACGTTGATTATATAATTTCCAAAAAGATGAATGAAATTTCTTCCAAACGCAAAAACAGTCAACCGTTGGATAAAAAATCATGCGGATCGGCTTTTAAAAATCCGGATGGATATAAAGCATGGAAGTTAATTGAAGCGGCAGGATGCCGTGGAATGAAAGTTGGTGGAGCGTCCATTTCCGACAAGCATTGTAATTTTATTATTAATTATGATAATGCTACGGCAAATGATGTGGAAGAGCTTGGAAACCGCGTTATTCAAAAAGTTCTAGAAAATTCAGGAATACGGCTAGAGTGGGAAATCGTTATTCTTGGTGATAAAGCTGCGCATGAATAGTACTACTTTACAGGTACCTTTTATACTCAAAAGTAATTTATTTTGGCTGATCATATTTTCCGTAGTTGTATTCATGGGATGGTACCTTTATGGCAATACCATAATAAAATCCGAGGGTACAATTTTTAGCATAAAAAAAATAGAACTCGATGGGAATGAAAGAGTTCCAGATATTCTTTTGAAAAAAACATCAGGATTACGCTGTAAAGCTAACATACTATCGTTTTCTGTAAATGATGTAAAAAAGAAGTTAGAAAATATTGCCTGGGTAAAAAATGCTATTGTTCAAAAAAAACTACCAGATACTGTTAACGTAAGAATTGCAGAAAGAACTCCAATAGCGATTTTGCAATCAAATTACAAATTATACCTAATTGATACTGACGGTAAAATTCTAGAGCACGATGGTATTGGTAATTTTAGTAATCTTCCAATTGTAGTAGGAGAAAGAGCGGAAAAAGAAATCTCCAAGCTTCTCCTATATCTTGATAAATTCCCTAAAATTAGAAAACAGCTTATATTCGCAGTTCGTATTGGAAAAAGAAGATGGAACATAAAAATAAATAAGGGAATCACGGTAAGGCTTCCGGAAAGAGGAGTTTTACATGCGCTCAATATCTTGGAAGAAATTTCAGATGGACAAGGATTTTTTTACGACGATATATCCGTAATTGATTTGCGTATGCTAGATCGTGTTATCATTACTAAGAAAAATACAAATGAAATTAGATAATATTATTGCGGTTTTAGATATAGGCAGCACCAAAGTATGTTGCTGTATCGCTCATGTTTTCAATAACGGAAGTTATAAAATAATTGGAGCTGGATATTGCGCATGCTTCGGTGTTAAATCGGGAATAATTGTTGATATCGAGTCCGCCAAAAAATCGATAACTGTAGCAGTAGAATCTGCTGAAAAAATGGCTAATGTCAGAATAAAATCTGTCTATGTAAATATTTCCGGAAAAAATGTTGAAACTAGTATAATAAATGTCAGTTTAAATATTGGAGGAAGGATTATTAAAAATGGAGACATCGTCCATCTATTATCTTATAGCGGAGAAAAAAACGGAGAAAAAGAAGTTATTCACTCTATTCCTGTTCTCTATAGCGTAGATTCTTTAAATGGAATTAAAAATCCAATTGGAATGATTGCCGATAAGCTAAATGTTCATCTTAATTTGGTAACTGCTCCGAAAGCGCAGCTGAATAATTTACAAATATGCTTGGCGCATTGTCATTTGGATACGGCGGGAATCGTCGCGTCTATTTATGCTGCCGGATTGTATTTAATCGACAAAAATGAAGCTATGAGCAATCAGATAGTTATTGATCTGGGCGGAGAAACTACTTCTATTGGTTTCTTTTATAACGGAATATTTAGCGGTATGAAGACTATTCCGTTTGGAGGAGAAAACATTACAAGAGATATAGCATATGGACTGAGTACGTCAATTGCAAATGCGGAAAGATTAAAGACCCTGCATGGAGCAGCTTTCGTATCTATTACCGATAAAAGTGACACAATATTTGTTCCAGTAAATGAGCATGACGATCTTATAAATCTTCAGCAGATTTCTAAAAGCAATCTCAATCAAATTATACAGCCGCGAATTCGTGAAATTCTCACAATAGTTAAAAATAGCATCGGGAACTCTAATTTCACTAACAGTTTTTCTGATGAAATTATTATAACCGGTGGAGGAAGTGCATTATCTGGAATAAAGGATTTTTCCGGAGAAATTCTTAATAAAAAGATAAAAATAAAAGATAACTTTGAAGATGCCGCTGGCATGCCAATAGGAAATAACTTTACTGTCGCTCTTGGCATGATTAAATTTGCACATTTAAGCGATAAAAAATATTCAGTGAAAAATAAGGAAAAGCGCAGTTTTATAAAAAAAACATTAGAATGGATTGAAAATAACTTGTAAGAAAAAAAGCATTTTTGTAGTATGATCCACGAAATTAAAGGAAGGATACCAAGAAATGGCGGATGAGTCTGCTGTCGGAAATCAAGAAGATAAGGGCACCCAGGTGGACCTTTTGAATCACAGTACTTTTCCCGGAGATGGTTATTTAAAACCGAAGATAACGGTTGTTGGTGTCGGGGGCGCTGGTGGCAACGCAGTTAATAACATGATAAAAGCGAATCTTGAGGGAGTCGATTTTGTAGTTGCGAATACTGATTCTCAAGCTTTGTTACAGTCATTATGCGAGAGAAGATTGCAGCTTGGGCTTGAAATAACCGGAGGATTAGGAGCGGGAGCAAGGCCTGACGTTGGAAAAGCCTCTGCAGAAGAGGTTGTGGATGATATTGTATCTTATGTAAAAAATAGTAATATGGTTTTTATTACTGCTGGAATGGGAGGCGGAACTGGAACTGGAGCAGCTCCTGTAATAGCAAGAATTGCAAAGGAGCATGGTGTTTTAACCATCGGAGTTATAACGAAGCCTTTCCATTTTGAGGGCACTAGCAGAATGCGTACAGCTGAAAAAGGAATTGACGAATTACAGCAATATGTTGATACTTTAATTGTTATTCCAAACCAAAATTTATTTCGAGTGGCTAATGAAAAAACAACTTTTGCTGATGCATTCAAAATGGCGGACGATGTTCTTAGAGCTGGAGTGCAAGGTGTCACTGATTTAATGGTGATGCCTGGTCTAATAAATCTTGATTTCGCAGATATAAAGACTGTTATGAGCGAAATGGGAAAAGCGATGATGGGGACTGGAGATGCCGAGGGAGAAAGAAGAGCAATCGAAGCGGCCGAAGCAGCCATTTCGAATCCTTTGCTTGACGATGTATCCATGAAAGGAGCGCGAGGGATTCTCATTAATATTACCGGTGGCTATGACATGACTCTATATGAAGTAGATGAAGCAGCTAATAGAATTAGAGAAGAGGTAGATCCAGAAGCAAATATAATATTCGGATCCACGTTTAGTGAGAAGATGAACGGGCGTATGCGAGTCTCGGTTGTTGCAACTGGGATTGATGCTGCCGCTGTTAAGCAAAAAAAGCAGACTTACGAGGCGATGATAGCATCTCATGATATTCATGGGGCTTCACAATCCTCGGCCTTTTCAACAGATAAGGCTACTTCTGAAAAAAAAGAGGCTCCTATTTTGGAAGTTGTTAGAAATGATGCTATTGATCAGGAAAGCTCTTTCTCGAAGAAGAAATCTCCTTCTCTATTCGAGCGTTTAACGGGTATAAAAAAACCGTTTACTTCGGATAAAAAAGAGGAATTTCTTGTGCCACAATTAGAAAAAGAAGGAAAAGCGCAGGAAGAGGATTTAGAAATTCCTGCTTTTTTGCGCAAAAACAGTTAAAATATAGGATTTATACCCGTCTTATTCTTTGTTGTAATAAATATCGTGGTACAGTATAATTTTGCCGGAATGTTTGGGAGAAAATGTTTTGAAAGTGAACTTAGAGAAATGTAAAAGATGCTTAGTTTGCGTAGGTGTTTGTCCTGTTAAGGCAATTTCCATTAAGGGTGAAAATGCTGAGATAGATAAGGATATATGTATTGGATGCGGTTGTTGCGCTTCCTCTTGCCCAAATTCCGCGATAGATGAATAGGAATTAAAGTGTTATCTTTTCTATTAGCTGTACATTTTGTTTTAACTATCTCGATTATAGGTTTGATTTTACTGCAGAAGCATGATTCAGACGGAGCGCTTGGGTCTTCTGGAGGAAGTGCGGCAAGTGGTATGTTTTCCGTGAGAGGGCAAGCGAACCTATTAACACGGTCTACTGCGGTCCTCATGACAATATTTATTCTGAATTGCTTATTGATGGCCAAGATTGTTAAAACAGCGCCGCGAAAAGAATCAATTATAGATAAAGTTGCACAAGAAAGTATAAATGCGAAGAAAGCAGATGATTCCGCCAATAAAGAAGTTTCTTTTCCTAGTAAAAAAGATTCTTTGCCAATGCAGTCGGATGAAAAGGCATCTGGTCCTAAGAAAAAATGAAGGGCTTTCCAGAAAAAATCATTCGTTTAGGTGACTTTTCAATATCTAACGAGTTTCCCATGATGCTTATAGCTGGCCCTTGCGCTCTGGAAGGTCGAGATATGGCCTTTAGGATTGCTGAGCACCTAGTAAAAGTGACAGATGAACTAAAAGTTCCTTTTGTTTTTAAAGCATCTTTTGATAAAGCTAATCGCACTAGTTTGAATTCCAAACGAGGAGTTCAAATGGATCAAGCTTTGCGTATTTTCCAAGATTTAAAGAAAGATTTCAAATGTCCAATAATAACCGATGTTCATGACGCCTGCCAATGCGGGCCTGTATCTGAGGTGGTCGATATTTTGCAAATTCCTGCTTTTTTATGTCGCCAGACAGATTTGTTAGTTGCAGCAGCTCTGACTCAAAAAGTTATTAACATTAAAAAAGGTCAATTTCTTGCTCCCTGGGATATGGAAAATGTCTGTAAGAAAGTAAGCGGTTCTGGTAATGAAAAAATAGTGCTTTGTGAACGTGGCGCATGTTTTGGGTATAATCAGTTAGTAACCGATATGAGATCATTAAAAATTATGCAAACTTTCGGATATCCGGTTATTTTTGATGCAACGCATTCTGTTCAATCTCCTGGAGGTTTGGGGGATTCAAGTGGAGGAAATAGAGATCATATCGAATTATTATCAAGAGGAGCAGTTTCTATTGGGATTGCTGGCGTATTTATCGAAACGCACTTTGACCCCAAAAATGCCTATTCTGATGGGCCGAACATGGTTCCGCTCCATGCGGTAAGGAATTTCCTGATGAATATCAAAAAAATTGATGAATTAGCCAAAGAAATGAGATATATCGATATGTCCTGTTAAATGTCATTATATCCTATATCTCTAAGAAAAAGTTTTAGACTAATAGCATCGAATGTCGTTTGGATCTTTATCGCCGGATACTTCATTTTTCATATTTTTGTTGGAGCTAGAGGCACTGTTTCCTGGGCAAAATTAAGTAAAGAAGTAGAAACGTTAGAAGAAGAATTGCGTGAACTAAAAGAAGAAAATGATTTTTTAGAAAATAAAATCAATTTTATGCGTTCAGATAATCTGGATCTGGACCTTTTAGAAGAAGAGGCTCAGAATAGCCTTGGTTTTTCATACGATAACGACATAATCGTTCTCCTACCAAGAGGAGAATAGCCAAAAAAGCGCCGTACTATCGGATTTTCAAAATTCCCTCTCCCACAGCCAAAAAACTAATAGTAATTCCGAATAAAACAGGTTCCCTGTCAGCAGCAATATTAATTGCATAAAACAAATCTTTCAGATAGTATGCAGCGAATAATTTCAGGGGTTTTTATGAACAAAAAGAACAAGCAGCAGGCTTTGGGAATAATAGCGCAGCATATCAAAGATTTGTCATTTGAAAATATTAGTTCTTTCCCAATGTCTGCAGAACCCCAGCCACAAATAGATGTGCAGATGAAAGTGGATATCGAAAAAAATAACGAAAATTATAATATTTCGCTAATCACAAAAATAGAGGCAAAATTGGAAAAACCTCTCTTTATTCTGGAGTTAAACTATAGCGGAGTTTTCGTAGTTGAAGGTTTTCCTGAAAACATGCTAAATCCCATTCTCTATATTGAATGCCCAAGACTGCTTTTTCCTTTTGCGCGCAGTATTATCGCAAGCACAGTCACTGAAGGAGGATTTCCTCCTCTTTATTTAGCTCCGGTTAATTTTGCAGAACTGTATCAGCAACAGCAAGAATCAAAAAAACAAACTTTACAGTAATGAATAAGCTGGCTGTACTAGTAGACGGATCCGGCTTTATATATCGTGCTTACTATGCTCTACCGCCTCTGATAAATAGGGATGGACGTTCGGTAGGCGCTCTTTATGGTTTCTGTAGAATGCTTATATCGTTGCTGGAAAAACACAGGTCTGATTTATTTTGCGTAGTTTTAGATAGTGGGAGAGATACATTCCGGATGCAGATATATCCAGAATACAAAGCTAACCGTAGTGAAACTCCAGAAGAGTTGAAGGCTCAGCTTCCTATGCTAAAAGATGTCTGCGACGCTTTCGGAGTTCCCAATATTAAAAAAAAGGGATTTGAGGCAGATGATATAATTGCAACTTACTCTGACAAAATGTCTCGGTCAGGCTACGAGGTGAGAATTGTCTCATCAGATAAAGATTTAATGCAATTAGTAACTGATAAGGTATCTTTATTCGATCCGATGAAATCAAAAATCATCCAATCCGAGGAAGTAATAGAAAAATATGGGGTATTGCCATCTCAGATGGTCTTTTTCCAAGCTCTCATGGGAGACGCTTCCGATAATGTTCCTGGAATTGAAGGAATCGGGCCTAAAACAGCTTCAAAATTAATAAATGAATTTCAAACGATAGATAGACTGTACGATAATATCGAATATGTGAAATCAGAAAAAATCAGAAATAATTTAATAACTCAAAAAGAAGCTCTTGATATTTCTTTGAAGCTAGTGACTCTGGAAAAAAATGCTGAAATTGACGAGGATTTCCGTGATTTTACTGTATCATTTGATCCGGTTAAAGCAGTGGAATTTTTAAAAACAATCGGTTTCGAATCGTTAATTAAACGAATTGGAGGGAAATCCAGCGATTTTAGCGATCAGAAGCGTATACGTTACGCTATTTCTTCCGCTAGCGATTTGAAAAATTTTTTCGAGTTAAATCGAGTGCAAAAATTCAGTTTCTTCCATTCTTCGTGTATAAATGGAAACAACGTACTCGCAATGTGTTGTGGAACAAGAACTGCCTATTGCATTTTCTCAACAATCAACGAAGGAGACTTGTTCAATCAAGCTCTGTTGAATTATCAAGAGATATGCGAGGTATTAAAGCCGTATCTTGAATCTGAAATACAGAAAATAGGAATCAAAAACGGAGTTCGCTACTTTAAAAATATAGAATGCCGCTTCTACGATGATTTATCTGTTATGGTTTATTTACTACGCGGTGCACTATCTGGAGACAAAGTCGAAGAGATCTTTGAAAATAATCCAGACCCAACTTGTAGGCTGCAATTTAAAAATGTCTGTGAAGTGGATGATATATGCAAGGTAACGGAATTAATTTACGATAATTATGAGGAAATACAAAGCGCTCTCAAGAAGCAAGGCCTCTTCAAAATCTACGAAGAGATTGATCGTCCATTAATAAACATATTAAAAAATATGGAAGAGAATGGAATTACTATTTCCCATAAAAAATTAATAGATTTATCAGAGGAATTTTCCCAAAAAATAAAACAGATAGAACGTGAAATTTTTGAAATAGTCGGGTGCGAATTCAATATAGGTTCTGTAAAACAGCTGGCAGAAGTGCTTTTTTCGAAGTTAAATATTCCAAAGTTAAATAAAAAAACATCTTTAGACATAGAAAATTTAGAGGAATTATCTATTCATAGTTCCGTTCCATCCTTGGTTATCGAATGGAGAAAACTATCAAAATTGTTATCTGGATATACCTTATCATTATGTAAATTAGCTGATCCGGAAACTAGTAAAGTACATTCTACGTTCAATATGGCATCTACTCTTACCGGGAGACTGTCCTCTTCTAATCCGAATTTGCAAAATATTCCCCACAGAACGAAATATGGAAAAATGATTCGAGAAGCTTTCATAAGCAAGCCAAATCATAAATTATTATCTTTTGATTATTCGCAAATAGAATTAAGAGTTTTAGCTCATATGGCTGATATACAACTACTAAAAGATGCTTTTCTTAAAGAAAAAGACATCCACGCTATAACTGCAGCTAATTTATTTAGGGCAAATCTAGAAGAAGTTACAGAAGAAATGCGCGCTCATGCAAAAGTCATTAATTTCGGGATAATTTATGGTATGTCTCCGTTTGGTCTATCAAATGCGCTTTCTATTTCTCCAGGAGAAGCGAAAAACTATATCCAGAATTACTTTTCACGTTTTCCAGAATTTGAGAAATTCAAAACAAAAACTTTAGAATTTGCAAAAAAACATGGATATGTTGAAACCATTACAGGAAGGCGGTGCTATATTAAAGATATATCCTCTTCTAATTATCAAATGCGACAATTCGGAGAAAGACAAGCGATAAACGCAGTTATTCAGGGAACCGCTTCTGATATTGTTAAGATTGCTATGATAAATATCTCGCCGAAATTAAAAGATCTTCATTCGAAAATGCTAATTCAAATACATGATGAATTAGTTTTCGAAACGGAAGAAGATTTTGTTGAAAAAGCTACCACTGCAATAAAAAATATTATGTCTCAAGCTACAAATCTGTCTGTTCCGCTAAAAGTAAATGTTTCTATTGGAAGTACTCTATAATATGGAAACAAGTGAAGATACTATCTTAAACGGAAGAATAAAGCTGCTTCAGCCTAAGAATGGATATCGAGTGGCTGTAGATCCGATTATTTTAGCTTATTTCGTTGATTCATTCCCTGAACAAAAAGTCCTTGATGTTGGATGCGGAGCAGGAACGGTTTCTTTAATATTAAAAATGAGGGAAAAATTAACAAAAATAACCGCTATCGATTTAGATGAAAAAATGTGTCATATTTGCCGACAAAATTCTCAAAAAAATCTTCTTAACATAGACGTTATAAATGTAGATATAAAGCACTTTTCGGAAAAATCGTTTGATCAGGTTGTAACCAATCCTCCTTTTTTCGAGGAGCAATTTTTTAGAACATCTGCTTTGCAGAGATTAGCGAAATTTGAGACGATTTCGATCTCAGAGTGGATTAAATCTTGCTTCCAAGCTTTGAAACCAAGAGGAGTATTTACAATGATCCACAGAGCGGTTCGCATAGGCGATATTTTATATGCGCTAAAGTTAGTTAAAGCTGGAGGAACCGTCATAGTTCCGATATATTCTAAAGAAAATCAAGAGGCCAAGCGAATTGTCGTTCGATCTATAAAAGGAAGCAAAGCGGAACCCAAAATACTTCCCGGTTTATTGATACATAAAACTGACGGTACTTATTCAGATATGATGCAAAAAATATTATCAGGAGAAATAAAATGAATGAAAAAATTACAGATGTTTTAATTATGGGCAGCGGTCCAGCAGGATACACAGCTGCGATTTACGCTGCTAGAGCTGGTAGATCGGTAAAAATAATCTCCGGATTTGAACCTGGCGGGCAATTAATGATCACTTCTTCCATAGAAAATTATCCGGGATTTGCAGAGGGCATATCCGGTCCTGAATTAATGGAAAGAATGAAACAACAGGTAGAAAAAACAGGAGCGGAAATAATATTCGATTCGATTAAATCAGTTGATTTTTCTCGAAAACCATTTGTTTGTATTGGAGATTCTGGAGAAGCGTACAAGAGCAAAGTTGTTATTATCTCCACCGGCGCAAGTGCAAAGTGGCTTGGAATTCCGGGAGAAGAGAAATACCGTGGAGCCGGTGTCTCTGCCTGTGCGACATGCGATGGTTTTTTCTTTCGCAATAAAAATGTCGCGGTTGTAGGGGGAGGAAATACGGCAGTTGAAGAAGCTCTGCTTCTTACTAATTTCGCCTCGAGTGTTACATTAATTCACAGAAGAGACAAGCTACGAGCTGAAAAAATTATGCAAGACCGCCTTTTAAAAAATCCCAAAATTAATGTGATGTGGAATACGACGGTGTCTGAAATATTGGGAAATGGAACTAAAGTCACAGAACTATCTTTAATAAAAAACGAAGTAAATGTGTCAAAAGCTATTGATGGAGTCTTTATAGCTGTAGGGCATCAACCGGCCACGTCCATATTCAACGAACAACTGAAAATTGATGGGAACGGATATATAATCACCCCGGAAGCTAATACTTCCACATCAATACCAGGGATTTTTGCTGCAGGAGACGTATGCGATCCGAATTATAGACAAGCAATAATATCGGCTGCCAAAGGATGCATGGCTGCCCTTGACGCAGATAAATTCTTATCACGTTAAGTAGTACCTCCATGTAATTAATGGTTTTCTCTAGTTTCGAAAAAGTTTTAATTATACGGAAACGGCGATGATATTTTAAATATCACCGCCTTTTGTAACCTAGCTTTGAAACTGAACTTCTGCTTTGAAATGTAAACTTCTTGATAGAAGTCCGATTCAATTCTTCTGTGGTTCAGCCCTTGCCTATCTCACAGGCTGTTTTTTCTGCGAAGTTGTGCTTCCCTGAGTTTGGTTCTTTTGTCCTCGTGTTTTTTTTCCCCTAGAATTGGTCCCAGGCCTCTTTTGCGCAGTCGGGTTTACCTTTACCAATGGTGTTGGTTTTTTTCCAGATAGACTTCTCTCTTGTGGAATGGGAGAAGGGTTATTTTCACTAGTAGTAGTACTTTTACTTAGATCGGAAGTGGTACTTTTATTTGGATCGGAAGTGGTACTTCCACTTAGATCGGAAGGGGTACTTTCACTTGAATCGGAAGAGGTACTTTTACTTGGATCGGAAGTGGTACTTTCACTTGAATCGGAAGGGGTACTTTTACTTGGATCGGAAGGGGTATCTTCAGGGGGGTCTTCTTCAAAGCTAAGAGGATTTGAACTAAAAATAGTGGCTTCATGCGATATCAAATTGTCCAAGTCACCATTTATTCCATTCAAACTATTCCGGCACCCTTGGAGCAAAGCTTTGATGCCAGAAATAAGCTGAGCACTAATCCTAACCGAAGCTTTAGGATCATCACCACCAAGTTTTGAAATTACCTCATTTAGATTTTCCACCAAACTTTGCACCCTTGTAGCTTGATTTGTTCTGGCAACTTTCACTTCTCTTATAAGTTGATTTTTGTAACTGTTGAGATGTTCATTAATCTCTTCTTGGATCTGTTGCTTTTCAGCTTCATGCTTGGTTTTAAGCTCCGCATGTGCTGTTTTTAGACTTTCCATCTCACCAGAGTGCTTTGTGTCGCGCTCATCTAGGATGGTTTTTAGCGTGCCAATGTTCTCTGTTAGGATAGGTGCTTGCTCTGCAATCTTTGATCCTACTTGTTGTAGATTTGCGACAACTGATTCTATCGTTGGTTGAGTTAAACTAGTACCCGTTTCAATTTCCAGGCTCCAAACCTTACTGCCAAGCATCGCAAGCATTGCGATTGCAGAAATTTTTACTACTCTTTTTTCCATTATAGTACTCCTTTCTATTTTCAAATATGAAAGAATATTGACATAATAACGTAAAGAAAAAGTAAATTTTTCTATTTTTTTTTTTTAATTAGATGCTAACCTTTGACGGCTCCAGCAGTTAATCCGGATATTATTTTACGCTGAAATATGACAACCAATAGCATCAATGGCAATGTAACAGTTACTCCGGCCGCCATAATTAATCCGTATGGGAATTCATGTTGACTTGCTCCGCTAAATAATGCCAAAGAAACTGGAACGGTTCTGGCTTGATTTGTTAAGGTAAACGTTAACGCGAACAAAAACTCGTTCCACGCAGCGATAAACGCTAACAATCCTGTAGTAACTATCGCCGGCTTTAATATCGGAATAAATACTTTCGTCAAAATAGTATACTGTGATGCGCCATCCATTATTGCCGCCTCCTCCAAATCTTTAGGAATGCTGTTCATAAAATTCGTCATGACCCACAATGTAAAAGGTACAGTTATAATCATATAAGCAAGAACAAGCGCTGATTTTTCATTATATATATCAAAAATCCGAATCATTTCAAACATTCCAGACAAAACTGCGACATGTGGAAGAGTAGTCACTCCGAGAGCTGTCATTAGAACACGTTTTCTTCCGGTGAACTTGCGTCTAGCTAGCGGATACGCAGCGAAAAGACAAACTATTGATGCGAGTACTGAGGTTATTATGGCAACGCTGGTCGAGTTCCAAAGAGCACATCCAAAAGTAATATCGTTGAAAATATATTTATAATTTTCAAAAGTAATACGAGATGGAAAAAGGTTGGCAGAAAACACATCGGAACTACAGCGTAGTGAAGATATTATCGCCCAATAAAATGGAAATAAGCAACAAACGGCAATAACTATACATAAAGCGCAAAAAAACATCTTTTTCAGCGTTCTTTTGAATTTCCATTTACTTACTTTTAAAATCATGATTAATCTCGCATTTTCCTGCTGCTAAACGAAATATAAATAACTCCTAAAAATGCGACGAAAAATAACAAAACTGTTGCAGCAGCGGATCCGTATCCGACTTCATTATAATCCACCAGATGTTTTCTTGCGAATACAGACATAGTTGCGTTTGCACTGTTTCCGCTACTTAAGATATACACCAAATCAAATATTTTTACAGCGTCTAGTGTTCTAAAAATCATAGCAACGATAATAGTTGGTTTCATTAGCGGAAGAATTAACTTGAAGAACTTTTTTAATGGGGGAATACTATCTACGTCAGCTGCCTCGAAGCAATCTTGGGGTAAAGATTGCAATCCGGCAAGCAATAGTAGAGCCATATAAGGAGTTGTTTTCCAAACATCTACTAGAATTATCGAAACAATGCTCATAGTATTAGACACAGTCCATGGGATCGGAACGTCTATAATCGAAGCCCTAATTAATAACTCATTAATTATGCCATACGCATCATTTAGCATCCAAGCCCACATACGTGCGGAAACAATAGTTGGTATTGTCCAGGGAATTAGTACCACTGCACGCATTATTCCACATCCCTTAAAGCTTTTATTGAGAACCAAAGCTACTATTATCCCCAAGCATGTCTCAAGAGGAACTGAGATTATAGCGATAATGAAAGTATTTAAAACAGCTTTCCACCATTCTTGATTCCTTGCAAGAGAAACGAAGTTATCAGTTCCGACAAACGTAATTTCTTTTAGATTATCGAGAGTCGCGTCTGTAAAACTAAAGAATATGGTACGAAACAAAGGCCAACCCGCGCATACTACTAATACAATCAAACACGGCGCTAGAAAAAGCCAATTTGATAAGTTATTTCCCACCTTTTTCTTTTTTATTATGGGTAAAATCAATTTCATCGTCTAGAATCCGAAAAACTTTTTGATTCTATTCCAAAACCCTTCTTTTTTAGTAGGACGATTTTTTTCCGAATCCTTTTCGCTGTATTTAATGGTGTTAAGCTTTTTGTTTAAGCGCTTCAACTCTCTTTTTATATTTACTTTAGATTCAATGCTGTCGGTTAATATAGTATTAACCGCATTAAATATCTCTGAACTGGCCTTTGAATAATTCTTTCCAAAATATTCTGAAGGTCTAGTAACTGCGTTTTTTAATGACTCACGTATTTGAACGAAAAAAGGATTATCTTTTAATACCTGGGGATCTTCATACAGGCTCTTAAAGGCGGGTAAATATGAATTTTTCGAGCGAATTCGTTGTTGTTCTTTGCAGGTTAAGAATTTTACAAGATTTGCCGCTAAAGCTTTATGTCTAGAGTATCTAGAAACTGTCACAAACCATCCTCCTAGAACACCGGACGCTTTTCCGCCATCTTCACTTGGAGGAATAGCCATTACTTTGACCTTTCCAGCGACTGCTGTCGACGGATCGTTTAGAAGCGACCATGCATATGGCCAATTTTTCATAAACACTGCATTTCCGGATTGAAAGACTCCACGACTATCCTCTTCCGAATAATTTAAAATGCTACGAGTTGAGATGTTCTTTAGGCAATCTATCAAAAACAAGAGGGATTTTTGTATTTCTTCGGAATCAACGTTCACTTTTCCGTCTTTAATAAGCGATCCTCCAAAGGAATCCACTATTTCTACGAAATTACACGTAAGCATCTCAAACGCTTTCGCTTGAAAAACAAATCCGCAAAATTTATTTTTCTTTTCAGGATTCTTCCTTTCTTCATTCTGTATATATAGAGCTACGTCGTAAAGCTCCTGCCATGTTTTTGGAACCGGTTGTTCGTAATTTTCCAGTAGATCGGCTCGATAGTATATAATACCGCAGTCTGCATAGAGAGGCAAAGCTACCATACGCTTGCCAGAATACATGCTGCGTTTAATCGCGTCGAAATAATCATCTATATCTATTTCATTAGGAGTATAAAACTCGGATAAATCAGCTAAGGAATCTGCAAAAACTCCTATCCATGCAACATCCATTTGCATAATATCCACGTCGAAAGCTTCTGCGCTTAACCACTGCTTGTAGAGAGCAAAACATTCATTACTTGCATGAGGCAAAACAATGACTTCAACTTTATGTTCGTTACCAGTTCTTTTTACCCATTCATCAATCGTTTCTTTTAAAAGCGTTAGCTCCATTCCCTTAGAACGGCAGGTAATTTTAAGAGTTATACAATTAGAGCTAAAAAAATAAAAAATGAACAAAAACGCAATTAATTTTTTCACATTATCCTCCGCAGTCAGTCATTTTAGGATACCCCCCTGGGAAAATCAAGTTTTATATGCAATTCTTTTAATTGATTATCAGTTACTAATGACGGAGCGTTCATCATTAAATCCTGCGCCTGCTGATTTAATGGAAAAGCAATCACTTCTCGGATATTCAGCTCTCCAGCTATTAGCATAATCATTCTATCTATTCCTGGAGCACATCCGCCATGCGGAGGAGCACCATACTGAAAAGCGTTGAACATTCCTTTGAATTTTTCTTTAACTACATCAGGACTGTATCCGGCAATTTCAAAAGCTTTTATCATTACTTCCGGAATATGATTTCGAATAGCTCCGCTAGATAATTCGATGCCGTTACATACGATATCATATTGATACGCTTTTATTTCCAGGGGATTTATGTTTTGTAGCGCTTCCATTCCGCCCTGCGGCATGGAAAACGGATTATGACAAAACTCTATTTTCCCAGTATCTTCATTTAATTCGTACATTGGAAAATCAGTAATCCAGCAAAACTCAAATCCATCGGAACACAAATTCAAATCGTTTCCTAGCTTTTGCCGCAAGAATCCAGATACTTTTTCAGCCTTTTTCTTTTGTGCGCATATAAAAAATACGGCACCATTCCAATCGCACCCTTTTCCGCCTTCAGAATGAGAAACACGTTCTTTTATAGTGTGTAGTTGCTTTTTATCAAGGAATTTTGGTATTGGACCTCTTATGTTTTCATTATCAAATACGATGTATCCTAATCCCGGTAGATCATTTTCTTTCGCCCAATCGTTGAGTTTATCAAAGAAACTACGCGGATGCTTTTCTATTCCAGAAACTCCTATCGCTCGTATCACTGCACCTTTTTTGATCGATTCTGTAAAAGCAGTAAAAGACAACTTCTCAAATATATCAGTCATTTCATCTATTAATAACGGATTTCTTAAATCTGGTTTATCACATCCGTACCTGAGCATTGCAAGATCGTATGGAATTTGACGAAAGGGATACGAAGAGACTTTTTTGTCAGAAAACTCTTTAAAAATTTCATATATAACGGGCTCAATAGTTCGGAATACGTCTTCTTGTGTAACAAACGACATTTCAAAATCTAGTTGATAAAATTCTCCAGGAGATCTATCAGCCCTGCTATCTTCATCTCTAAAACAAGGAGCTATTTGAAAATATTTATCGAAACCTGCGACCATTAAAAGCTGCTTGAATTGCTGTGGAGCTTGCGGAAGAGCGTAAAACTTTCCTGGATACAATCTGCTAGGCACCAAAAAATCCCTCGCGCCCTCTGGTGAACTCGAAGTTAATATAGGAGTACTAATTTCTAAAAATCCAGCTTTTTTCATTTTTTCACGAATACTCGAAATTATTTGCGAGCGTAAAATAATATTTTTATGAAGAGATTCTCTTCTGAGATCTAGAAAACGGTATTTCAAACGAGTTTCTTCCGATAAATCCGAAACACTGCTGATGGCCATTGGGAGATTCTCAACGTAAGAAAGAACTGTGAATTTTTGTATGAATATTTCAACTTTTCCAGTTGGATTATCATTGTTTATCGTCTCTTGCGCGCGTTCTACTACTTTTCCCTCGATTGTTACAGTGCATTCGTGGCGAATACTCTCCACATCTGGAAAAAGGATACTCCCGGAGTCTATTACACACTGAGTAATACCATAATGATCTCTTAAATCTAGGAATATTATATTACCATGATCTCGTTTCTTATGAACCCAACCGGATAGTTTTACTACTTTATTTACATCGCCTAATCTTAACTCTCCACAATTGTGGGTTCTATAGATATTCATTATATCCTCACAATTAAAAACAATACATTATGCCTTACCCATGAAATGAGAGCAACGATAAAACATAAGAATGGTGCGATCGGCGGGATTTGAACCTGCGACACCAGGATTAGGAATCCTGTGCTCTATCCAACTGAGCTACGACCGCATATAACATGGAAAAATTTATACAAAAATACTTCTTGTATCAATAGGAAACGTTAAAACTACTCTATTTCTGCTTTAATGATAACATCTACTTTTTCAAACATTTTTTTGATTTTTCCTTCTGCTTCTTCAGTTATTCTATGAGCTTCAGTAAGCAAGATGTTAGAATTTACTTGTATACGAGACTCTACGTATTTTTTCATTCCAGCCGATCTTGTTTTTAATATCTTGACTTTTTCTACGCCACGGACTGATTCAATTGCCTCTTTAATATCATCCTGCACTTTTGAAGGAAGTGATTCATCCATAAGATCTATAATCGCACTTTTCAATATTAAAATAGCGCTGTATAGAACATACCCACCTACAATAATTCCACCAACGGCATCTCCCCAGTGGAAAAAATTGGCAGTTAATAGAGATACTAATATGATTCCATTCATCAAAAAATCAGATAAGTAGTGGAGAGAATCTCCTTTAACTAAGATGGACTCAGTTTTTTTTGTAACGTAATTTTGAAAATATACAAGTTGATAAACTGCGAGACAGGAAATAATCATTACCACTATTCCAACTTTAGTATTAACTACTTCTCTGGAATTTTGAAAAACCTCATAAGCCTCAACAAAAATCATGATTCCAGAATAGATAACTAATAGACATTGGAAGAGCGCTGCTATTGCTTCCATTTTTTCGTGTCCGAAATTATGCTTTTTATCAACAGGCATAGAGGAACAAGCCATGGCTTTATAAGCAAGAAACGATGTCAGTGCATCTAAAATAGAATCGTTCATAGATGCTCTTATTGAAATAGAGCTAGTAACCATCCAAGCTCCAAACTTTATTATCATCAAAAAGAAAGAAGTAATAATCCCCAGCGCAATTGATTTCTTGGCTAATTCGGTATGAGGAACATCTTTAAAACAAAAATCCAACGCATTGTCTAGCAATTTTACTTTAAGAAACATCAATTCCCTTTGATTGGCATCAATTTATTCGAGCTAAAGTTTGAAAAATAAAAGAAAATATTTCCGCTATCAATCTTATATGGCAGAGATCACAGAAACTGCACTTCTTCCTTTATGATCTTTCGAAAATTTAACGATTCCACTAATGGTAGCGAATAAAGTATGATCTCGTCCTATTCCTACATTCTGACCAGCTTTAATTTTAGTACCGCGTTGCCTGACAATAATTCCTCCGGCAAACACAGACTGCCCACCAAAACGCTTTACTCCGAGCCGCTTACTTTCAGAATCACGACCGTTTTTAGAACTACCACCAGCTTTTTTTGTAGCCATATTATCCCTTTAATGCTTTATATTCTCAATTTTTAAAATAGTAACGGGCTGTCTGTGTCCGTTTTTCCGTCGAAAATTTTTTCTACGATTTTTTTTGAAAACTAAGACAGTGTCATTCTTTTTCTGCTCTACTACACTAGCCTTTACAGAATAACCGCTGATAACTGGATTTCCTAGTTTAACGTTACCATTATCTGAGACCATTAGTACATCTGTTATTTCTAGATTCGCTCCAATTTCTTGAGGAAGCCTTTCAACGGAGATAAAATCACCAACTTTAACCTTATATTGCTTTCCGCCTGTCCTAACAACAGCAAACATTTTACCGCATCCTTCTAAACGCACAAGGTGATTAATAAACCATTTCGCTGCTATTTTCAAGAACATTTTTCGTATCTTGAAAGTTCAAATATAGTATTTTACAAAAAACTATTGTTGTTTTGCCTATTAGATTTATGGTACGGTTTCAAAAAAAGAGGATGTGCACATGTTAAAGATTATTCATATATTTTTTTTATTAATATCGCTCTCTGCAAATTGTCATGAAGAAGCTCCTTCCTATAAAAATGTGAGTCCGATCGTCGGATGGAATAGATATTCGGGAGATTCAGCAAATTCAGTTAAAGAATGGTTCAGATGGTGGAAATATCTTCGAATGAAACAACCAACTATAATGGAATGGATATATGGCTTGCAATTAAATATCTATCCTGGAAATGAGATATGTAGAGCTCTGTTTGTAAGAGGGATCTATGATCCTAATCTTGTGGCGGCAGTAGATTGTATACTTCCCGAAGGAGGAGTATTTTTAGACGCTGGTGCTAGTATGGGATATGTCTCCTTGATCGCAGCTAAAAAATGCGAGCACGTTTTTGCTCTAGAACCTAGTGGCCGTGATTTTACGCGACTAACCAGCAATATCCAGATAAATAACATGGAGAATCGTATATCCCCATATAAATTAGCTGTTTCTGATGAAAATAGCGAAAAGAAAATGTTAATTGCCTGTGAAGAAAGGAATGCTCTAAACACACTTGGAACTGAGTTTAGTTTCAAGGGAGTGGAAAAAATAAATGAAGAAAAAGTCGAGACAATTACTATCGACTCTTTCGTCGAAAGGGAAGAAATTAAGCGTTTGGATCTTATAAAATTAGATATTGAGGGAAGCGAATTAATGGCCTTATACGGCGCTTCAGAAACAATAAAAAAATACCGTCCTGTAATAATACTTGGAGTAAAGCAAGAATCGTTAAAAACTTGCGGAACCAATTGCATGGAATTGCAGCATTTTATTCATAAAAATGGCTATTACTTTTATATTTTGCAAGAAAAGCCATCTTTTGCTTTTAAGAAAATAAACGATATATCGAACCTTCTTGTCAGTGTTGTTTTTTGTTTCCCGGAAGACGTTTCTCCTCCAATTCTTCCTCAGCCAGAGCAAAAAACGCTCTGCGATAAGTGTTTAGCCTTCTTTTTTGAATAGTATTTGGACAATTTTTTGAAAAAAAATGCTTTTATAAAGTTATGGGCGAAAATCCAGAGAAATTTGTTAATTTTCTTCCAAAAGAAACGAGGAAAAGAGCGTTTCGTTGCTATTATATCAAAAGTAATAGCATTTTTAATGAGGATATCTTTTTTCACGACCAAATGGAAAATCGTGGGAGAGAATATTCCAAACTCATATCATCAGAAAAATACACCATTTATCGTCTGTTTATGGCATGACAGACTTATGACGGCTCCGTGCGTTTGGAAATGGAAAAAGCCTCTGCATGTGCTAGCTTCCAATCATAAAGACGGAAGATTAATGGCAAAAGTTGTTGAGAATTTTTCAATGCCAGCTATCTATGGCTCCACTGGTAGAGGAGGAGTGTCTGCCGCAAAAAAAATCATTCGTTTAATAAGATCTGGAGAATATGTCGCCATTATTCCAGACGGTCCCAGGGGACCTCGCCATAAACTTGCACCTGGTGTAATTGCTATTTCTCAGTTAGCGAAGGTGGATATTATCCCGTTCAGCGTTTGTGTGAAAAGATATTTTCGTTTTGATTCTTGGGATAAATTTATTCTAGTTTGGCCATTTAATCTCGGAGTTATGGTTTGGGAAGAACCCATTTCATTTGGAAAATTGCAGAAAATATCAGAAGAAGAAGCGATCGAATTGGTGGAATCAAAAATAAATAAAGCTACACAAACAGCGAAAAACCTTCTTAATAATGCTTAGTCTTTACAGAGTAATCTTTATCATTATTTCTCCTATTCTAAAAATGTTTTTCTATATGAGGTGTCTATATAAAAAAGAAAAATTCAATTGCGTTTGCAATCGATTTGGAATTCCAACTGTTTCTAGACCAAAAGGAAAATTAATCTGGATACATGCAGCTAGCATTGGAGAGTCAACCTCCGCCTTGACTCTAATCCAGCATATAAAAAAACGATTTCCTAATTCGAACATATTAATCACGACAATTACGGTAACTTCGGCCAATATTTTACTTCCTAAAATATCCTTAATAGATAAATGCCTGCATCAATTTTCCGTAGCGGATAACCCCATTTGGGTTAATAAGTTTTTGGATTATTGGAAGCCAAATATCTCCTTTTTTGTAGAGTCAGAGATTTGGCCAAATACGATCGATTCGCTGTTTCAACGAAAAATTCCTGTTTTCTTACTAAACGCTAGATTATCTACGAAATCCTTTAATCGATGGCGCATTATCAAAGGTTTTTTTTCGGAAACCTTAAAAAAATTCACAGCTATTTTAGCTCAATCTAAAGTTGATGCAGAGAGATACGCCTTTTTTTTCTCCGGAAATGTAAAGATCATCGATAATTTAAAATACGCTAATGCGCAACTTCCTTGCAATGAAGACTTATTGCAAATGTTTCAGAAAATCTGCGAAGGAAGAAAAATATTGGTAGCGGCTAGTACTCATGAAGGAGAGGAAGAAATTATTCTGGAGGCCCACAAAAAATTAAGGAATCACATTAAGTTGGTAACTATCATTATTCCGAGGCATCTTACCCGTATAAAAAAAAATTGTGAAATATTTCGTGATTACCAATTAAATTATTCTCTGCGGTCTGCTGCCAATATTTCCTCCACTGACGTTGAAATTTTTTGCGTGGATACCTTCGGAGAAGTAGGAACTTTTTACCGTCTTGCCGATATATGTTTCGTCGGAGGATCTCTAGTTCCAGTTGGAGGACATAATATATTCGAACCGGTAGCGTTAGGAAAGCCTGTTTTGCACGGTCCTTATATGGACAATGCGTTGGAAGTTCGTGATTTCCTAAAATCTAAAGGACTCGCGTTTGAAGTAAACGGAGCGGATAAAATTCGCGACATGTTTCTCCAATTAACTTCAGACTCTCAGGAATTAAATAGAATATCCTCTCTAGCTCTTTCCTTAACAAAAAATAATTCACTAAACCAAATAGATAAAATAGTCCAATGGCCTCGTCTTATGGAAGAGTCCACGCAGTAGATTATCCCGGAAAAGCATATATTAAAAAGCTTTGAAAACTAATAGTGGTGCCGAAAAGAGGAATCGAACCTCCGACCTACTGATTACGAATCAGTTTACATTGGCTTTCCACAAAACAAACAACCTCCACGAATCCGCTCATATTTCAGCATTTTTGAGCATGCCTCCACTCTATCAACCAACAATCTTGCATCAAAAACAAAACATAAAATGGGGACAGAATGGGGACAACTTCTTGCTTTTTTCTGCACCATACCCTATATAATACTCAACAGAAAAAATATCAAATTGGATGAAGGGCACAATAATCATGAGCGAGAACACGAGAAAATACACAAAAATCCCCGGACTTAGATACAGAGAGCATGCTACCAGAAAACATGGCCTGCAGAAAGATAAGTATTTCATTATACGATATATGGTTGATGGAAAAAGAAAGGAAGAAGGACTGGGATGGCTTTCTGAGGGCTGGACTGAGAAAAAAGCGGCAGCACGTTTATTTGAATTAAAAGAGAATAACAGAATAGGCATCGGATGCAAAACCCTAGCAGAAAAACGCGAACAAGCTCATAAACAAAAGGAGGAAGAGAAAACTAAAACCAAAGAAGAAGAAAGCAGGACCGCAACCTTCTCCGAAATTTTCGAAAAGTACATAACGCAGGCCAAACAGGACAAAAGTGCCTCTTCCTGCAAAGACGAGATTTCTTTCTTCAAAAATTGGCTGCAGCCAGTCATGGGCGAGCTAACCATGTCTGAAATAACGCCGGACACTCTGAACGCTCTAAAGAAAACAATACTTGAGAATGGAAGAACGCCGCGAACCGCGACCTATATCCTGGCCGTGGTGCGTCAGGTATTTAACTACGCAAAGAATTACGACCTATATCTGGGGGACAATCCCGTAAGCAAAATTAAGAAACCCACCTGCGACAATCGCAGAATAAGATTTTTAACCAAAAAAGAAGCGGACGCATTACTTGAACATCTGAAAGGAGTATCCGGGCAACTGCACGATATGGCTCTTTTATCTCTATACTGCGGACTTAGAGCCGGAGAAATATTTAGCCTCGCCTGGAACGACGTTGATTTCGAACATGGGATTTTATCCATCAAAGACACCAAATCAGGACAAAACAGGAGTGCAGTTATGACTCCGGACATAAAAATAATGCTGGAAGAAAACAAACGAACTTCAAACTCAAAAGGATTGGTTTTTATATCGACAGTTGGGACAAGGATAGACGCAGTGTCTAAAAGTTTCGCCAGGGCAGTTGAAGCGTTGGGTTTTAACGATGGAATAGACGATCATCGCCAAAAAGTCGTGTTTCACACCCTGCGCCACACCTATGCAAGCTGGCTTGTCATGAGCGGAGTTGATCTATATACGGTGCAAAAATTAATGGGACATTCCACAATATCCATGACTGAAAGATACTCGCACCTGGCTCCCGACCATCTGAAAAAAGCCGTGAAGATGCTCGTGGCTAATTACGCATGATCACCTCAAACATTTGGAAAAGACCGCCTCGCTGCTGGATGGGGATGGGGTGTAGCTCCGGAACATCTGGATACGTGTGAGATGTAAAATCTTCGCGTTCTCCGTGGAGTTTGAGGAGGTGGGGAGATTACTGGCATTTGGAGTGGGTTTTACGCTTTTCCATGTTGTGGCCGTAATTTGAGTGGAATATTGCGTTTGTATTGAGAGTTGATAATGGTCACTCAGCTTGTTGACAAAAATATTTTTTGACATAAGGATTGTAATCCTGATGATGTTTTTGTATTTTATAGAAGAGATGTGGTGGTTTTTGTAGATGTTTTTCGTTACTAAATTATGATTAAGGAGATTTGTAAAATGTTTAGAAATATCGTTTATAGTGTGTGTTGTGCATGTGTTTTATTTAGCGGAGCAAATGCCATGGACAGACAGTTACAATCAGATAGCGGTCGATTGTTAAAGGGGAGTGCGCCGGTAGGTAAAGAAGATACGCTTAAGATCAAAACTCTCACATCTGAGCTAAGGTATTACATAATTCATGGAATTATCACTGATGAAAATCAAGATAAGGAGGACAATGCTTGTAAATTGGCGCAACAAATGTACGCAGCGAGAGTTCCATGGGCGACAGAGTACACGAGATGTAAAACTATATTTGGAA
>JAIRMQ010000030.1 GCA_031258575.1 Holosporaceae bacterium
CATCTTTGTACTTAATAACGCATTTCATATTACATGACGAAAAAGGAAATAGAAAGAAAAAAGGAACTTGCACGTTTATATTACATGCAAGGTATGTTGCAAAAGGAGATAGCTCAAAAAACAGAAACCTCTGAACAAACAATCTCTAAGTGGGTGGAAATTGGGCGTTGGGCTACTATTCGCGCTGGCGTCAATATCACTCGTCCTGAACTCGTTAATAAAGCGCTTGGAGCCGTAAACAAACTCCTTGACCAAATCTACCAGAGTCAAGACCCCGAACTCATCTGTAAGTTACCAGACCAACTCGCCAAATTCGCTTCCTTTATCGACAAACTAGACAAACAGGCTAACATTGTCAGCACCATTGATGTCTTTATCGCTTTTGATAAATGGATACGACATCGCGCTTCTTTCGACCCTGAAATTACTCCCGATTTCTTGAGAATCTTAGACAAGTATCACAATATATATATCAATGAACACCATTCATAATTCATAATGATGAAAAACAGAAAGATACAAAAATCCATAGGTAGGGGTAAGGTCTGCTTACCCCTTAACGAAATGAACACAAAAAACAAAGCATCCGACATTTTTACATCCTTTAATTCCGAATTAAATATCATTGAAACAGAATGTCAAATCATTTATCGCAATACCATCAAATCTTGGCAAAAGCATAAACAATTTTTAATTTTTAATTCTTAATTCTTAATTAATGGAAACACCCACAGCTATTAAAAAAGCCCTGCAGCGTTGGGATATACATTGCAGAGAGGTAGAACATAAAACTGTTGTAGATACTTCTGAAACAGAACCCCAAAAAATTATCCGCATCAAAAAGTTACGTGCTGATTATGCCGCTTTTGTCCAACACTATTTCCCCCATTGGTGTACCGATAAAGATACGGGAACTATAATCCCTTCCGCTAAATTTCATATTGACGCCGCCAATTTTATCAAGAAAAACCGAGACATCAAAGCTGTATTTCAATGGGCAAGAGGTCATGCTAAATCTACTCACATGGACGTCTTTATTCCTATGTGGTTAATGTGTCAAGAGTTGAAAACCATTAACGTTATGGTTCTCGTCGGTAAAAATAACGAAAACGCCTGTACACTCTTATCTGACATCCAAGCTGAATTGCAATTTAATCAACTTTATATTCATGATTTCGGACAACAGTATGACTTTGGACACTGGCTCGACGGTGAGTTTGTTACTCAATCCGGTGTCGCTTTCTTTGCTCGTGGAAGGGGACAGTCCCCAAGAGGGTTACGTTATAGAGACAATCGTCCTGACTACATCGTCATTGATGACCTTGATGATGATGAACTCTGTCAAAATGAAGAACGCGTTCACAAACTTACCGACTGGGTAAAAGAAGCCCTCTTTGGTACTTTCGGCGCTGATGGCGGACGTTTTATTATGGTCGGTAATCTTATCTCTAAAAACAGCGTCCTTGCTAATGTCTCCAAAATTGAAAATGTACATGTCTCTAAAGTCAATGTCCTAGACAAAAATGGTAATCCTTCTTGGGCAGCATATTGGACCAAAGATCGTATCCATGACAGACGTACTTTTATGGGTTATCGTGCCTTTGAAAAGGAATATATGAATAACCCTATCACTGAAGGCGCTATCTTTAAAAACAATTGGATACATTACAAAAAACTCCTACCTCTTAATCAGTACGAACATATTGTCGCTTATTGCGACCCTTCTTTTAAAGCATCTTCTCTAAATGACTACAAAGCCATCAAAGTTTGGGGAAAAATCGGTACGGAACTACACAATATCAAAAACTTTGTTCGTCAATGCAGCGTCGCCGAAATGGTTCGTTGGTTTTACGACCTTCATGAATCTTTCCCCCAAAACGTCATCTGTGATTATTACATGGAAGCTAATTTCATCCAAGACGTCATTCTAGACGAATTTACAACAGAAGGTAACCTCAGAGGTTACCAACTACCTATTCGCCCCGATAAACGTAAAAAACCCGATAAATTTCAACGTATCGAAAGCATATCCCCACTTTGGGAACGCGGGTTTATTTTCTATAACATTGACCTCATTAATGACAGAGATACTTTAACAGCTATTGAACAGCTTCTCGCTTTTGAAAAAGGCTCTCGTACTCATGATGACGCCCCTGATGCTGATGAAGGAGCTATTTACATACTGCAAAAAAGAACAAGAATCGAAACCTTTAAACCTTCTTTCGGTAACAGAATTACTTCCAAACACATCTGGTAATTATGACCCGTAAGAATTATCAATTAAAAATTAAAAATTAAAAATTGGAATATGAAGAAAAGAATAAATAAAGTACGAAAATATGAAACTCCGCAGGGGCAGGCATCACGCATCTTAGAGCGTTGGTGGACAAATATACAAGCAAACACAATAATTTTTAATTTTTAATTCTTAATTCTTAATTCTATGAAGAATATAATTAGAAAAATCAGATTGAAGCGAGCTATCAAAAAAGCTAATCGCCTCTACAATCAAACAGGATACCAATACTTAGTTCTCCTTTACAGAAATAAGTTTATTGTAAAATCCCGCAAAGAAATTAAAGAACTTGTCAGACTAAAATACTTCGGCTGTTCTCTACAAACCATCGAACGTATTGCTATCTACAAAACCTTTCACACAAGGCGCACCTACGGGCAAGGTCTGCCTTCCTTGCGGTTGCCCAATTCATAATTCATAATTCAAAAAAAAATGTTTTTGACCATAGAAGATTACAAAGCAGTAGTAGACGATAAAACGCTGGACGTTATTAATCAGTCTGACGAAACAAATTTAGCGCGTGCCGAAAGGTATGCCATAGACGAAATTAAATCTTACCTCCGCGCTGCTGAACCCGCTAAAACAGGAATACGAAAATACGATGTAGACGCCGCTTTTCAAAAAACAGAACAGGAAAGAAATCAGCAACTAGTAATGTATGCCTGTGATATTGCCTTATATCATCTTATTTCTTGGCTGCCTCAAAAAATAGGTTTTGAAATCAGAGAAATTCGTTACAACAGGGCGCTTGATTGGCTAAAGTCCGTCCAGGAAGGTAAAATTTTACTCGACATCCCTCTTGTTCCCGATGATACTACTGATAATACTGCTGGCTCTATTCGTTGGGGTAGCATCACTAAAAATACTTACGATTGGTAATTCATAATTCATAATTCATAATTACAATGACTTTTAAAGACAGATTAAACAGTATTTTCTCAACAGAGAAAGCAACTAACAACAGAACCATAGAAATGCTCTCAGCAATGAAAAACACTTCTCAAAAAAGAATTAAATCAATGTCTATAGGATTATCTTTGACAGCACAGAACTTGACAAAGAAAGATATAGACACTTGGAGAAAAGCTTGGCAAATGGCTATTAACCCTGAAAATCCACAACGATTACGTCTTTATGATGTCTATACAGACGTCTGCGCTGATGCCCACGTAAGCGGTTGTATTGACCAGCGCACAGGTATGGTTATGCAAAAAGCCTTCAAAATTATTGACAATAACGGTAATGAAAAACCCGAATTAACTGAACTCCTAGAGGCGAATTGGTTTAAAGAATTTTGCGCCTTTGTCCTTGATAGCAGATATTGGGGACATTCTCTCATTGAGTTTGGCGATTTACTTACTTCATCAACAGGAAATCTCTATTTTGAACGCGTCTCTCTCGTCCCAAGACGTCATGTTATCCCTGAATTTGGACTTATTGTCAAAGAAGCTGGCGACGAACCTAAAAATGGTATTGACTACAAAAAAGGTAAACTCTCTCAATGGGTAATTGATGCTGGCGATCCTTTCGACCTCGGTTTACTCCTAAAAGTTTCTCCTTCTGCTCTATCCAAAAAGAATATGCTCGCCTATTGGGACAATTTTGGTGAACTCTTTGGCATGCCTGTACGTATCGCAACTACTACATCACGCGATGAAAAAGAAATAACAAAAACAGAAAAAATGCTTGAAGACATGGGCGCAAAATCATGGGCTTTGTTCCCCGAAGGTACTACCGTCGAATTTAAAGAAAGCTCAAGAGGCGATGCTTTCAACGTCTACGACAGACGTATTGACAGAGCTAACTCCGAGATAAGTAAGTGCCTCCTTAATCAAACAATGACTATTGATAGCGGTAGCAGCTACTCTCAATCCGAAGTCCATCTCGAAGTGTTTAAAAACATAGTAGAATCCGACGCCGACTTTCTACGGGATATTATCAATAACAAACTGCTCCCTTTTCTTGTTGTGCATGGCTTCCCGCTTGATGGTTATATGTTCAATTGGGATGATACGATCAATTATACGCCAGAGGAAATGCGTACAATCGAACAAATGCTGCTTACTGCAGGATACGAAATTGAACCCGATTATTTTATTGAAAAATACAATATCCCTATCATTGGAAAGCGGGAGATACAGCCCTTTTTGAAAAAAGGAGACAATGATTTTTTCGTCTAAGGGCGGCGCATGCAACGCCCGACTTAATCGGCTTCTCTCTTTTGCATGCACGAATTGAGGCTATTTATCACTGCAATTGCCCCAACTGTATTGCCTTAAAAAAGAAAGAAAATACTATTGGTTTTAATCATGAAACTTTCAGAGACGCTATGAAGGCAATATATGAAGCTGAACAGGTAAACCCTGATACACTCAATCTTGATGCTGTCAAAAAAATGATACACGAAACGAACCGTGTGTTTTCGAAAGCCGTAAATTTGGGCATCGCTGACAACCTGATACCAGAGGCAATGGCGCGAAGTCTCGACTATGATACTTTTATGTTTTCGGGCTTGAAAGTTTACAATCAAATCAAAGAAGGTAGTTTGAAATTGAGAAATGATGATGGTATAGTCAAATCTTTTGACAAATTTATGCAGGATGTCAAAGTTATTGATGACACCTACAACAGAAACTACTTGCAAGCAGAATACAACTTCGCTCTCCATTCCGCACAGGCTGCTGCAAGATGGGCGGACGTGGAAGCTGATGGAGACGAATACAACCTCCAATACCGTACCGCCGCCGATGACCGTGTACGCGATGAACATGCAATATTAAACGAAACAACTCTACCCCCTTCGGACAGATTCTGGGATTTCTATTACCCGCCTAATGGCTGGAACTGTCGTTGTATTGCCCTACAAGTCTTAAAAGAAAAATTCCCTCAAAGCAACCCCATTGACGCTATGGAAAAAGGTAATCTTGCTACTACCAAAATCGGTAGAGATGGTGTAGACAAAGGCGCTATCTTTCGCTTTAACCCAGGTAAACAAAAGCAAATTTTTCCCCCTTCACATCCTTACCGTTCTTCCAAATGCACCAACTGCGACAACGCTAAACTCCAACTATCAGCGAAAATTCCACAAGGTGAAAAATGTCAAGCATGTAAGATTTTACAAAAGGAACACCAAAAATCAAAGCAGGCTATTGAAAGAAAGAAATACCTCAATGAAATGAAACCTTTGCTTGAAAAATCAGTCGAAAAACAGACCGACAGCGGTATTATTTCGATAGAGTTTACAAAAAAAGGAAACAAACATCTCTATAATGATACTTTGGGAAGAACAAAAGTAATAAGCAAAGATGACCTAAAAAAATTGGACGTCTTTTTGAAACATGCTTCTTTCGTAAAATCTGCTAACCTTTATAAGGTAAGAAAAGACAATATAACCAAATTCTATTATTTCAAAGATAAAGATAAGGAACTCTATTACAATGTGGCGGAAGAAAGAATTAAACTCAAAGATGGGAAAGAAACTGTACATAGATTTTTATATTCCATAACAAGCAGCGTAAAATAAAGAAGGGAGGCGACAACTTAGGGTCTCTGCCCAGCTCAGTCATTCCTCCCTTTATGGACTGCAAAGATACAACAAAATTTTTAAATAACAACCAATATGAAAGAAAAAAAAATCTTTGCTCTTCGGGTCATAATTCATAATTGTATTTGCACCGTTCTTGGCGCTTCTATCATTTGTACTTCAGATGATGACGATGCGTCTATTACATGTACCGAAAATGTCTCTATGCTTTCCACTAACTCCTCATGATTATGGTTTGTAACTGATTGCTTCCTTGTGAATGTATTAAAACCATCCCCACTAAATCCATGAATACGTGAATTAATACTATCCAACATGTCTAAATATGCCAATGCGCTATCCTTATATGGGCTACTGTCGTTTGTTGGTTCTATACACCGGGTTATAATGTGTAACCGTACTGTTACTGTCCCCTCCTGAACCCCGCCCGGAAATGGCATCCATATTATTGGCTCAAATTCTACAAATACTGCCGGTGTAGACCACGCCTGCTCTTCTGTTATATACTGTATGTTCTCGTTCCACAAGTCTACGTGTTTGATTAACTCTCCTTCCACTAGCAATTCTATTATCTTTAAATATATTTTCTTCCTCATTTCTTTGGTTTTAAAATACGGCTTAAATACTCTGTAAATTCTTCCATGTTTTTGTCGATAATCTTTTTTACATGTTCTTCCAATTCAACTGATGAACCTATAAAGCGACGCGCAGTTATGATTATCATACTCCCTGTTTTTTTTAGCGCCATTGTCTTCCAAAATGAAGCCTCAGCCTTCACAACTTCTGTTGAACGGATTACTTTCCCATCCTTATTCCTTTTTATCTTTCCCATTTTTTCGTAATATTTTGCCCAAAAAAATCGCTTCATCTTTGGTGTTACTTTTATTCTTCCTCCTTCGTTTAATATTGACGCGTATGGAAGTGATGATCTAAATACTACACTCCCTCCAGATACATACGAACGAATTGAACGTCGTAAATTTCCACTTATCATCATCGGACTCCCTTTTGACCCAGGATTTTTTCGCTCTTTTCTTTCCCATTCTCTATTAAAAAATGATTTCCGCTCAAAGTTCTTATCAAACTCTTCTGTCATTTCAACACGTATATCATTCAGCATCTTCTCTATCAATCCCTCGCCTTCCATCTTCTTTTGTTTCCTTTTTTACTCCCGATCCCGTTAAATTTTCTTTCATCAGTCGTTTGTAGTTGATACTCAAATACGAATAAAACGTGCAAAGACTAATCCCAAACTCTTCCCTTATGTGATTTTTATAGATATATATGTTCGAATATCCTTGTCCGTGATATTCTATATATATCTCGTTCACCCTCTTTACCCTGTACAAAAAATATTTGTTCCTCACTTTACTCATTTGTCCAATACTATTTATGAATTATAAATTAAAAATTAGGTATGAGTGAATTTGCCATTGACAATTTCCCTTCAATTTTCTTTTCGATTTCTTCATTCAGCAATATTGCATTTGCCGCCTCACATACTCCTATTGTCTCGTATGTTCTTAAGAGTATACGAAATGCGCTTATTTCTGTCAATTCAAGTGTGAATTTATCGTTTTGTATCGAATTGATTAGTTTTCGCCTTATGCTCTCAACTATCTCGTATACTATTAATTCGTTTAGTGTTTCTAGCCTCTCCGGCTCTTCTATCTTTTCTATCATCTCTAACAGTACCCGTTTATCTCTACTGTCTATCTTTATCTTTATTGTCATCTTCTATTATTTTTATATTTATCTTAACTATTTTCATTAAATCAGGCTCTTGTCGTAATACTTCATATAATAAGTATCCAACATCCTCGTATCCGCCCTTAATTGCATGAGTCATTTTTTCACCCTGTAAATACATCATGATAGTGGCGTCCCCTTTACAAAAAGGGGTTTGCAAATATTTATACCCAGCTTTCTTTACCTCTTCTAAGGCTTTTTTGTGTTCTGTTGGGGCAAGGTCTGCTTGCCCTTTTACCATTTCTTTCCTCATTTTCAATTTTAAAAAAATTTAATTCTTAATTCCCTTCAGTTGTTCCACGTTTCTGCGTTCAAATATGTTTCTGCATATTTCTTTCTTATGCCTCCTTCCAGTGTATTGAAATACTTACGAATGTAATTGTATGCTTTTACCTGTTCTGCGCTACTCATCTTGTTCCATTTTGCTATTGCTCGTTTTTTCGACGAACTCAACTTATCATCATATTTATTCCAAAACATCTCGAATGTTATTTCTTGAAATATCTCTGTTACTGTGCTATTTTCTGTCTTCACGATTTGTATTGAATTTACGTGCGTCGGTACACAATTATACATAGCTTTTTTCTGTGATATTGTCAATTCTGCTCTCCGAATGTCGAACATTGACAGATCCCCCGCATCGTCGAACTCATATATCACCTCGCCGCTAAACTTCTTACTTGTCAAACTATATCGTTTCATTGAAATTAAAAATTAAAAATTAAAAATTATTGCTTTCGCTTGAAAATTGCGACCGCCTAGTTCCCTAATACTGTCATTACCACATACCGTCATTACGAGGAGCGCAGCGACGTGGTAATCCCTAACAATCAACGCTTCCCATTTTATTTCTTTACTAAGCATATTCTCCAATTTTTAATTTTTAATTTTTAATTTTTAATTTCCGACACCTCTTCGTAATCTCGTCCCGTTACTGCTCCTGCTATGTAAACTCTTTCTCTTGTTTTCATCTTCTATTTTCTGTTATAAATGTTATATATTCTTCTATCTGTTGTTTCAACTTCACTTTAAGCCCTTTGCGCTTATTCATTAATTGATGACTACGCATGATGCTCAACATATTATCAATGAGTATTAGATTTTCGCTCGATACCCCTGCCGATGCGAAAACATCGAACTCTTCGTCATTGATATTTGTAAGTCCTAAAATAACAGTCATTTCTCTTGTTTTCATCTTCTATTTGTATTTTAACTCATAACTCATAATTCATAATTCATAACTAAAACAAGTATTTATCTGTTTTTACAAGTTCATTTAAACGACGTTTACACGCTGCTTTACTTTTACATTTTTCAAGTGTTTTCCAAACACCAAAATCATCACTGTATTTGATGATTATTCCTTCTTCTCTCTCATCTACGCGCAGAAATATATATCCTGCTTCCTGCAATTTTATTACGCTTCGTTTTTCCATCTTATAACAATTTTTAATTTTTAATTCTTAATTTTTAATTTTCCCTAACTCTTCTCTCTCTTCGAACTCTGTGCCGTTCAACTTCTTTGTAGAAGAATTTCATTAGGTACTCTTCTATTTTGACCCCTCTAGAAGCGGCAGCTTCTACTGCCGCTTCTAAAAAAACGTCTCCATAATCACAGTCCCCGCCTGTCTCTTCTAATATCTTCCACCTTTGCTCTTCCGTCATCATTTTAAAAAAATTCAATTCTTAATTTTTAATTCTTAATTTTCAATTGTCTACGCTTCCGTCATTCCGAGTGGGACGTTTTTCCATTCTCCTTTTTCGTCTTTGTACTCTGCCCGAACGTAGAATTTTGATACCGCTGGTTGGTAGGCGTCTTGGATTATCTTTACTCCGTCTATGAATGTAGCGTTTCCGCTTTCGTTTGCCATCTTTGAGAGTTGTATCACTCGCGACGCTTTTAGATTGCCTTCTTTGTCTTTGCTGAGCAACCGCATAATTGCATTTACTAACATTGTACTATCTTCATCTTTTGCCAACGAACTGATGAATTTTCGCACTTTTGTAATTCCTTCATTCACAGTATCGTCATAATAGTCGATTGTGTGTTGTCCTAGTATGATACGTTTGTTGCATGCTGTGTTCGTGAATGTATTACTCCTTTGATCTTCTTTTACCTCGTATATATCAGATTTCAGACTTATTGCCTCTTCAAAGGACTTGTATACACTCCCTTTTTTTTCTTTCAATATCGCGCTTATTTCCTGCAATTCCGGAAATATACGTTCGATTGTTTCATTCACAATTTCCTTGTATGCTTTCCGATTTTGCTTTTCCTGTTCTTTCCGTTCTTTTTCTGCTTTTTCCGCTTTGAACGCTTCATATTCTAACTGCTCTTCTGCAGTCATTTTTACTACTTTCTCTTCCATTTCTTTTAATTTTTAATTTTTAATTTTTAATTTTTAATTCCTAATTCCTGTTTGTTACTTTTTCCATGATACTCATACGCAATTCACCATCTTCTATACGGCATATTTCTAACAATAATTCATCGTTTATTCTTCTATTTCCCTTGCGGAAAGGTCTGTTTGCCCTTTGGGGGTCCGGTATGTATGTTGCTCCTTCTGTGATTACTATTTGGCAAAAGGATTCTATCTTTTGTTTTGTTACTTCCGACACTATATGGGGACGGTTACGTATATGGGAGAGCAGCGCATTCGATACTCCAAGACAGCCCGCCAATTTGCACGATGACCCTAGTATAACGCACGCACGATTCAATAAATCCTCTAATTCATTATGTCTCTTTTCTTCATAGTAACTTATAGACCCTTGAACTTCTTTCTGATGCAACTCCCGCAGTCTTCTATTACATGCCAAATAAAATGGTGCGCTCAACCACTGAGCAAAACATAATGCCAAATCCTCATGCATCCACGTACCACGGTTTATACCGCCATTTCTAACTATCAATAGATCATTCAGTTCACTTTTTAGTGAAGTGGAAAGCGCTTCTTGTAAGTCTCTAAACTGTTGCGTTTTAATCCAAGTCTCAGGTTTTTTCCCGAAATGCTTTGACATTTGCGTCGCGTTTACCATTAATTTACCATCTATCATTTCGATAGCTATTTTATTGCCTTCATATTGCAATAATGTCCTTTGCTCAGTTTGTGACCTTTGAGCTTGTCTTTTCTTATTTTTACTCATCACTTTAAAATTTTT
>JAIRMQ010000007.1 GCA_031258575.1 Holosporaceae bacterium
AATCCGCAATTGGGGTACAATCTGCTCGCAGCTTATGATCCTGTTCTCCGAAAAGCTGAACGGGAGAGCGGCGTGAGCATGGGCGTTTCGGCGCTTTACACAAAACTATTTACGGTACCAAATAACTCAAGCTAGCATATTCTTGTTTATAAAGATTCAGAAGAATTAATGTTTTTATCAGTTTCTGCGTCTTTGTGAAGAAGTTTTGGCATTATTAGGGACTTTCCCTTTCCAATCATCATCGTCATCATTTGCTCTGCTTTTATTTCTTTGGGAATTTCTGTCATCATCGTCGTAATCGTTTGTTCCATTTCTACCTCTATTTCTTTGGGAAGTTCTATTGTCGTCATCATCGTCATCATCGTCGTAACCGCTTGTTCCATTTCTGCTTCTATTCCCTTGGGAAGCTCTATTGTCGTCATCATCGTCATTATCGTCATTATCGTCGTAATTGCTTGCTCCCCTTCTATTTCTTTGGGAATTTCTGTTGTCATCTTCATCATCATCTTCTCTTTCAGATGTACGTTTGCTGCGAAGGTTTTCCGCGAGATCTTTTTCGTCAGCAAGATTACATCGCAAAAGAAAAGAACTGAAACGAGATGTATCAAAACTTCCCTTTGATTGGTAGTATGTATAGAGGGTTTCCAAGAATTCTGCTATAAGTACGACTGTGTCTTTTGATCTGTCTAAATTGTTTTTAAATGTCTCTTCTTCTGTATTTCCTTCCAGTCTGTCTGTCTTAACATTTATTAAGACTGAAGGAATATCCGCAACTTCGCGATGTAACTTTCCACGGGATTCATCGAAACTGTTTAAAACGCTAGTTATTTTATCAACGTAAGCGCTTGAGTATTCTACCTGCTGCAATGTTTGGATTAGTATTGTAAGAGAAGCCTTTACACTTGCGCATAAAGCGGTCATAGTATTATTTGCAAAACGTTCGATCAATGCTAACTCAAGTTTTTCTTTTTCCGTATTTGCCTCAGCGTTTTTTTGGTTTTGCTTAGTTACAGAGGTTGAGTTACTAGCGTCTTCTTGCGCAGTTGCGATATTATCGTAATAATTTCTTATATCGTTTAGATACAAAGCGTAAAAATCTAATAGTTGAGATGCATTCCTGAAAAAATCGGCTAAAGGGATAAGTATTGTTATGTCAGGTGCATCACCATCTTTGGGGATAGAACGATTATTTTTAATCTCATCTCTAATATTAAGGGAAAGACTCCATAGTCTTTCAGCAATCAGAATGAGCGGAGCATGGACTTCTAATATATTCTTCATATTATCATCTGAACGAGAGCTCTTTATTTTATCTTTAAATTTGTTCCACTGATTCGATAAGCTGTGTACATGTTCCATAGATGAAAAAGACAGAAACATTACTGCGAAAGAGAATAAAAATGTTTTTTTCATGTTTGTATTCCTTTTATTGTTATACAAACATTATCAGACAAAAATTAATTTAACATTAATTGAGGAAAAATTGCGAAAACTATAAGCCGGATTCTGTAAGATTTTTAATCTTGATAGCCATTCATCTAGCATTTATGTTGCCATAAACGTCAAGCAATCTACCCGAATAACATAGCGCGGAGGTGCGCGTTATCCCTATTTGATCTTGCTCCAAGTGGGGTTTGCCATGCCGCCATCGTTACCGACCGCGCGGTGAGCTTTTATCTCGCCATTTCACCCTTACCTTTAAACAGGCGGTATATTTTCTGCTGCACTTTCCCTAACGCCATAAAGCGCCGTCGGATGTTATCCGACACTTTTCCTCCGAGGAGTCCGGACTGTCCTCTGCTAAAAGCAGCGGCCATCCGTTTTCGCAAGATATCTTATATCATAAAGAGGTAGACGGAGTCACGCATTTCCCTGGGAATTAGAAAAAAATGTCGATAAGGATCCTATTTTCAGGAGCGCTTTACTCCATTTATCTGATTTAGCGTCGCCAAATATTAAAGCTTCGTCGGAATCTATAGAAACCCAATAGCTAGAAGCAACTTCATTTTCCAGTTGTTCGGCGTACCATACACAGCATCCCATGCAGAGTAATTTCCTTTTCGGCCCACCTTCCGACATCATAATTTTTATTATATCTCCGCTGAGTGTAAGAGAGATACGATCAGTGACGGACACACTCTCCATAATGTTACAATCGTCAGTATGAAGTACGAAACACTTATCTATTTCTTCCGGACCTCCGAAATGGATATTAAGATTTTCCACATTAGGAGAATTTATTCCGAGCTTTTCGAGTATATCCCTTACATTCATGTTGGGAATCAACTTGTTGATCACAATTCCCATAGCTCCGTTTTTATTGTGAGAGCATATATAAACCATTGTTTTGTTTAAATACACATTTGGAACAGAAGGGGTAGCAATCAATATCTTTCCTGTTAAATTGCGTATATCGCTATTATCGATTATCATACATTTCACCGAAATTTATTATCTGATAATATGCTATATATATTAATTTTTCGTTAAAATGAAGAGTAATGCACAAAAAATTGCCTTAATTTGCATGATGGTTGTCTGCATACTTTGTAATATAAATGCTAGCAATGTAGATATTGATATTTCTCATGAAGAGACTCTGGTGAAAGCAGGAACTTTTTGCAGCGAAATAACAATTACAGTTCCTGAAGGCTGGAAAATGGCCAAATCTCCAGATATTCAAGTTTTAAAGTCACAGAATTTAAAAAATTTTACATATTCCGGAGGTTTTAAGCAAGTAGGTAAAGCGTCATATCTGTTGGCTATTAATGTTGAAGTAGAAAATCCACGAATTCCCGTTAACTATTTGGAAATATCTATCGACTGTTCCCTCTGCAAAAATATATGCACTATTGTATCCAAAAATATTTCTTTATCGTTTGGAATAACTAAAAATTCTTCCGCTTTAATGTGGATTCTATTGCTTGGATTTCTCGGAGGGTTTGTACTAAATTTTATGCCCTGTGTTTTACCAGTAATTCTTATGAAATTAAAGGCAGGAAACTCTAAAAGCGCAATAATTGGAACAATTACAGGAAACTATGTAAGCTTTGCCGCCTTTGCTACATTTATCGCTTTTTTAAAAATGAGAGGTGAGAGCATTGGATGGGGAATGCATTTCCAAAATTCTATTTTTTTGGAAATAGCAACAATTATATTGTTTATATTGGTATTATATTCCACAGGGGTGATCACGTTCTCTCCATCTGTGCAAATAAATAGTAAGGTGAAACACATCTTTTTTTCCAGTACGATATCAAGCATTATCGCCTCTGCAATTGCAATTCCATGTACGGCTCCCTTTTTAGGAGCGGCGGCTGTATTCGCCATTCAGGGATCTACTGCTGATCTCTATTCAATATTTCTGGTAATTGCTACTGGTTTTTCCTTTCCATATTTCCTCCTTCTTTTATTTTCAAAAAAATTTTCCATGAACTTCAGTCAGACGAGTATTTTCAAGAAAATTATAGACGGAGGCGTAATTATTACGTTTCTATGGGTCTTTTGGCTGTTATCAAAACATTTAACTTACGGAGCTATAACTCTGCATATATTACTTTTCTATTTTTTAAAGAAACGGAAACTTTGGGCAGTTATAATTACCGCAGTATTATTATTAAATGGAGGATTATTTTCTGAAAAACATGCTGAAGATCCCTATCGAAACATAAATGAAAAACTATCGTCCGAAATTGCGAAAAACAAAGTGGTTATTTTTAATATAACGGCAGACTGGTGTTTGACCTGTAAATATAATAAATATCGCGTATTAAACAGTGAAAAAATAAGAGAAGTTATAAAATCAGGAAGAATAACGCTTATTGAAGCTGATATGACCGGAAAAAGCGAAAGTCTAATGAATTTTATAAGGGCACATAATCGAATTGGTATTCCTTTCACCATTGTTTTCAGCTCTAAAGCTCCTGAAGGGATTTTATTGGGAGAAATCCTCACAGAAGAAGCGATGATCGATGCAATAAACGTTGCTAAGTGATTATGTGAACTTGATTTTTAACGATAGCGTAATAATTAAAAATTAGTTTTGTTTTTAACTATCATGTTTTATATACTACGTTAGTAGTAAATTTGGAAAATGATATGAGTTTCTCTTTCTCAGGTCGCCATATGGAAATCGGCGGCTCCTTAGCAAATCGTGCTGAAATCTCTTGCAAATCCCTCGCTAAAAAGTACGGAATTAATTTTATAGATGTTAATATAGTAATGAAAAAAGACGGATATTTGTTTCATTGTGATATTTCCGTAAAAACTGACAGTGGGAATTCCTACTATTCCAGTAATTCGGCAGACGATCCTAATGTTAGTTTTGATGTGACCTTGCAGAAAATCGATTTACAAATTAATAAAAAGAGGAAATCAACGCGGCACAACAGAGAGCCTTCTCTTGAGGTTAATAGTTATGATAATTCTCTGGAAGAGGAAACTCCTGTAATAGTTGCTGAAATTATAGATGATCTTCCTGTTATGAGCGTTAGTTCCGCCGCCAAACGTCTTAACGAAGGAAAAAAGGTTTTTGTTTTTGAAAATGTTTCCAATAATGCCGTAAATGTTGTATACGTAAAATCCGATGGCAATATCGGGTGGATAGATTATCGAACGAAGAGATGACGCATAAAATCTTCTTTTTTCTTTTAACGCTTTTGTTGTGGAGTAAAGCGTTTGGGGAAAATGAGGATGCATATGAAGAAGATAAGTTATTAAACGAAAAAATCAGTGAAAAGCTGTTAGAAAATGGAATAGATTGTCCTTTTGTTTTTAATGGCGATATTGATTGCACCTGTCTTTTCGTTAAACAAAAAGAAAGGGCTGATTTCAATAATACAGTGGCATCTTTGCGAGGAAATGTAAATTTAGCATACCTGGGAAGAGCCGATAATTATGGTTACGGCTTCGAGATAGGCTGTAAGATTAATTCAGGAATAATAAAACAGGGGGATGCCACAGTACAAACTTCTTTTATATTCTTTGAAGAAGATCGTTATGGAATTTTACGTTTGGGATACACCAATACCGCAGCTGATTTGTTTAGTATCGGAGGAGACAAATTCCTGGTTGGTTACGGAGGAGCCGGAAGCCGTAATCTTTGGGCATTCTATAATCAATCAGCAGGAACAATAACAAGCGCAGGATTTCCCTACGATGATATCAAGGCAGCCAAAATCCTGTGGCTCTCTCCGACAATTTCTGGGTTTTCTACTGGAATATCCTTTACTTTTGACAGCAGAAACGCGAGTATCTTTAAAACAAAGCGCAATAAATTGAAGGAAGTAAATAAAAAAACGGATTTTTATAGAAACTTCCCTGTTTTTTCTAAAAATATCGTTACTGCAGGAATTGCATATGAATATGGAATGCCAGACGAGTTCAATGCAAAGATCGCATTCGCCATATGGTTAGGAAAAGGAAAATCTCAGCTAGAAAATGGCTTTGAAGTTAATAATTTAAGAGCTTATAATATCGGAATAACTCTCGGATACGAAAAATTTAACTTTTCCATTGGATATACTGACAATGGAAAATCTCTTTTATCAAAAAAATACGTGGATGCTGATATAGCTGTATTTGATTCTTCACGAAATTATAACCTCACAGATCCAGAAGTGGGAATAAAAGAAGGAGCAACCGCAGGAAAGGCTTATTCATTAGGATTATCATATTCGTTGAGTCCATTTGTCTTTTCTTGTGGATATTTTAAATCCATAGTGAAATTTTCTAAAGATGAAAATGTAAATGCCAACATATTTTCTTTAGCAGCACAGTATACGCTTAATAAAAGCTTCAGTTTTTATGTTGAATGCGACAATGTATCAACGGACACCTGCGCACGAGCACAATCCTACAGTAAAGCTAATTTTTTATCTTATCAAGGGAAGAATCACGCGAACCTATTCATGATCGGCTCGAAAATTAATTTCTAGCTCATAATATTTGTGCTACGTCTGATGATGAAATTATTAATAATTTCTGAAATCTTTTATTGTGGAGAATTATCATCGAATAGTCCTAGTTTTGGTGTGAATGTCACAATTCTGATCATTTCCTCGTATTCCCTTTTCTACCGTAATTCTCAAAATATCCAGAAAAAGCATCGTTCCTCACAAGAAAGACGAAGATTATCTTTTATTAGCTCGCAATAATGGAATTTGCGATTGGAATTTTTACTCCATGTTTTTTTAGTTCGTTATATAGACGGTAGTAAAGCTCGTATTTTATTTCCGCAATGCTTTCTGGAACAGTTTCTATTCTCCAGAAAATTTTCGGACCATTTTTGTCCAGGGGCCTAAGACCGTGTATTTTTAAGTCGTTCAAAATTTTATTCTGAAATCTTTGATCTTTCCTCATATTTGCAACAGTTTCTATAAGGATTTTTGAGACTTTTTCTACATTTTCCTCAGTATCTATGCACAGTTCTCCATCATAATAAGAAGGATTTTGGGAATAATTTGTGATTGTATTTATAGCGTTGTATGAAATTGTATGGATTGATCCGTCTTTATCCCGCAGATTCAATACTCTAGCTGATAATTTAGTTACAATGCCTGTTAATCCATTGATTCCAACGTAAGATTCAACGCATAAATCTTTTTCGATTAATAAAATAATCCCATGTAAGAATGATTGTATTATATCTTTTGCTGCCAATCCCACAGAAGCGCTAAATACTGTAAAGGTAGCTAATATCGGAGCTATATTGACACTTAAATGGTCTAGGATTAACAAAGAAGACGTTACAAATAATAATAGGTGAAATATGATGGAAATTGTCGGCAAAAAAGTCTGCAGTCTTATTTTTTCTTGCTCATTATTCTCTGCTTTTTTAAGCAACATCCCGATACCCTCGTCAAACCCTCGATAAATAACTACGGTAACAAACATTACTCCAGCAACAACGATAATTTTATCATGATAAATACAGTTTTGCAGACTAATTCCGATGCTTCTCAAGAAAAAATAAATTAATGACGAGTAACAGGCAATGGATAGAGTATCGGAAATCTGTACTAAATTCCGCTCCATCAATTTATCTACAATAATCGCTATTAGCGATTGCATGATAAGAGTTATTGATAGAAGCCAATAAATACTTTTTAGCTTTTCTGTAAAGGAAGTATCCGATCGAAAAGCTATAACGCACATACCAAGAAGTAACAGAAAAATAATTTTTTGATTCACACGGTTAACCAACTTATTGGATAAAGAATCTTGTTCAATTATCTTTGTTAGCTGGACTTTATCTAAAACTTTTCTGAAACCAAGCATTTCAAGAAAATAGTAAGCAACCATAATCCAAATAGCGCAAAAAGATACCTTTTCGTGATGTGCGCAATCAACCAGCGCCACAATGACCAATGAAACAACAGCTACTCTATAGAATTTATTACAGACAGTTTTTGCATCTGAGTTTTCAATATCTATTGATCTTAAATCAACATGATTGGGAGAGACTATGGTATAAATTGAGGCAAGTAATATAGAGAAAAATATCGTCAATTGTATTTCTGCTTCATTTATTTTCACGTGATGCCAGTATTCGTAAAGAAAATTGGTAGATATCGTCAAACCCGTAGCGATCAATAATGCTAGTATAATTCCGGAAATTAATACGATCACCCTATCTAACTTTACGTCTATTTTTTGCATTAACTTGTCCAGCTCAGAGTTCACAAAATTTCTAGAAATTGTGAAAGAGAGAGTTAAACACCCCACAGATATTAACGGATTTAACCAAAAATTCATCATATTCCTCGTACAATAATTTTATTTAATTTAAAACTAATTGATCAAAATTTAAAGGTTTAATTTGTTGCGTTTTTTGAAAGATATGATTTTCCCAATTACTTGTTGTAATTGTGAAGAATTTGTCGAATCTGAAGGACTGTGCTCCGAATGTTGGAATAAAATCAGATGGATTGGCGATCCGAAATGTAGAATTTGCGGAGTTCCGTTTGAATTTGGCGTTGATTTGACATGTCCTATGTGCTCTAAAAGGAAGCCTCACTTCGATAAAGCCATTGCAGTTTTTGAATACGATGATTTTACCAAAAAAGTGATATTAAAGTTCAAATATAACGATACTACATACATATCCAAACAATTAGCAGCTTGGATGTATAGAGTATCAAAAAATACCGTGCAAAAAAAGGTCGATTTTATCGTTCCTGTTCCTATACATTTTTTTAAGAGACTCAAGCGGAAATATAATCAATCTGAGTTACTAGCGCTTGAATTTGCAAAACTTAGTGGAATTTCATATGAGCCGCGAATTTTACTGAAGAAAAAATCTACTCCTCAACAAGAAGGTTTATCTAGAAATGTACGGTTAAAAAATGTGCAAGGATCCTTTGGAATCGATGAGAAATACCGAAATCTACTACACAAAAAGACGATACTTTTAATAGATGATGTTTTAACAACCGGAGCTACAATAAACGAATGCTCAAAAATTTTGAAAAAGCATGGAGCAGAAAAAATAATATGTGTAACTGCTGCTAGAGTAAACTTGCAATATAAATTTAGTAACTAAAATAATACTTAAATAGAGATCTAATCTAGCAAGGTTAAAATAATTAAAACAAAAAGTCTTTTAATATTTTTAACCAAACTAATTGCCCTAAAAGGGTCGGTCTAAGACCGGTGGATAATTCACCGAAAGAAATATTTCTGAAGGACTTGCGGGATGATTAAAATACGAATAATATTTTGCGCATAAGGCCGGATGGCAGAGAGGCTATGCAGAGGACTGCAAATCCTTGTACGTCGGTTCGATTCCGGCTCCGGCCTCGTGGTGAGGTTTTTATTTTTCGGAGATTCTATTTTACGAGGTAATAAAACGGGAAAAGTGTTTGCGTTTTTATTCTTATGTTTCAGCGCGATTGGAATGGATGATGTTACGTATTTAGATCAAGCTGCGTCTTTTGAGATAAATGATCCAGCGTTAAAAAAGTTTATAGATGTATGCTTATTAAAAGGAAATTCTTCAGGAATTAATCCTCACGCAAAGTATTTATTTACGATTGAAGAGCATGCAACAAAGACAATTGCAGACAAAGTGAATCTTCCAATAAAAGGGCGGATAGTTTTCACAAATTCTGCAACCATATCCAATAACATTGCAATTCTCGGTGTAGCTTATAGATATCCAGGCTGTCATTTAATTACATCGAAGATCGAACATAAGAGCGTATTAAATGTTTTTAAATATCTAGAATCCAGAGGTTATAAAGTTACCTATTTGGATGTTGATAAACACGGAGTTATTGATCCGCAGCTTGTTGTTAAACACATCCGAAAAGATACCAAATTAATATCTATTCAGATGCTAAACGGCGAGATAGGAACTATACAAAACATAAAAGAGATCGGTGCAATTGCCGCTACTCGCAAAATACTTTTTCATTCAGATGCCGCACAAGCTTTTTGTAAGTATCCAATAAACTTGCAAGACATGAATATCGATCTTCTTACAATTTCCGGGTATAAAATTGGCGCACCAAAGGGAATAGCGGCGCTGTGCGTTAATAATCCATCTCAAATAACACCGATTTTGTTTGGTACTGGAGACGATTTTTTTCCTGGAACCAGACCAACAGCATTGATAGCTTCTTTTGCAGAAGCCGTTCAAAATTTCAGGTTTAATAAAGTTGATATAGAAGCGAAAGCCCAAATCCTTGTCAATGAGTTACAGAAAATTCCCGCTATTTACATAAATTCGCCGAAATTATCGTATATTGTCTCAGTTTCTATAGAGGGAGTTTTGTTGAAAGATATTCTTGATAGAATGAAGGATTTTTCTTTTTCTGCTGGGTGTTCCTGTCTTGGACAGGAACGTTCCAACGTTCTAGCGGCGATTGACCCAAACGACAAATTACCTTCCTGTACTCTACGTATGAGTTTTTCTAATACTACCTCATCGAAGGATCTGCAGCGTTTTGCAAAACTTTTAAAAGAAGTTGTGGAAGATCTTCGGAAAGAAAAAAGTATTGGGAAAGGGTGCGAATCAAACAAAAGCCACCACGAAGAGTATTTCGGGAAGCCATCATGATACCTTTTCAGGAATCCCAGTATTTGTTAGGATAAGCTATGTTATTTATAATATATGCTTCTCCGTACAATTCATTCGTATAAATTATACTTGGCTATAACACAAAAACATGCCAGAATGATGCCAATTGTGTTAGTTGTTTGATTGAAAAAGAAGTCAACAGGGCGGGATAGCTCAGCTGGTTAGAGCGGCGGAATCATAATCCGCGTGTCGGGGGTTCAAGTCCCTCTCCCGCTACCAGCAGCGTGACGTTGTACCCAAAGATCAATTTTTTAAAAAAATATCCTTAGAAGGTAATATAACCAAGTGCCACAATGGTCTTGTAAAAATAAATTATGTTTCTTGTAAAAATTTACCTTTTGTTTACTTTTTTTCCCTATTATTGCACATATCAAAAACATAAAAATAAAAAGGAGCATAAAATGAAGATCATAAATCAATTGATATGTTGTTGCTTTGTATTATTAATGTTGTATTTTGGCCCATGTTCAGCCATGCTCAGTCTCCAAGAAGCAACGAAAGACAGTTCTTCTCAAATTCTGGCAGTGGAATTTAAAAATCCTTGTTATAGCAAAAATTCAGAGATAAAAATTCTTTCTGTACGTAATGGCGATCCATTCAATTTTTCTGCTCACGATTTAGTAGGCAAAGGAATTGCTTATATTTGTGATAAAAATGAGATACCTAATCCTTTTGATGTTACACATTCAGGAGTTGCCACTCTTGCTTCTCCAGTGGACGTTTTTGAAATAATAAGAAAGCAAACTCCTTCGGAAGAAAATCCGGTACAGAATTGTACCATAGGAGAAAAGGCCGGAGCTGCTATGATTAAAGAAATATCTACGTACCATTGTAAAATTCTTGCGATGACTGATTATAAGGGATTCGAGCCATTCTTGCTTGAGGCTAGTGGTGATGCAAAGGCTGTTTTGGCAGGAATATATCCGCATGTGCAAATACATCCTCTAGCGCTGTCATTAAAAAAATATGTTGGAGATGTTTTTCAGCGCTCAATATATTTTCAAATTCCTGTGGAGTATTCTTTAAATTTTATTGCCAATCATATCGGTAAATCCTACGAAACATTATCTACAGCTAATGAACTATTCAATGCGATTAATGATGGGAATTCAAAAGAGAATACTAGTAAATTATTTTGTAGTGAAATGGTAGCCTTATATCTTAGAGGCGCTATACAAACTTATCTTCCTCCAAACGATTTTATTAAAAGAAGGTTAGAGTTGTACAAGAATGTGAGCAATATATTGCCAGAAGAAATTAGCTCAGGAGCAGGCCAAAAATATGATATAATGTATGGAGTAGCTAGTCCCGACCAAATAGTAAAGCATTATATTACGGAGTGCTGTTGTTAAGCATAGTATATATATTTCACAGGACATCTTAATCTGTATTTTTTAGCACTGTCACTCGATGCAATCGTAATTACAGTATGATGTCCTTGTAAAAAGATATACGAAAAAGCTTAATTAGTGGTATTTTTTTATTCCAGAAAAGAGAGCATTTTCTTTTCTGGTATTTCCGTATCAGAAGATCTTTTTGAGAGAAATTACATGAATTTCTGAAATAAATTTGTTCATTACTTTTGGAAGGTGGATTTTTTAAAAAAAAAAGTTCTCGTTTTTACCAATTATTAAGAATTATTTGCTATATATGGACCATGTAGAAAAAAGAAGGAAATAAAAATGAAAAAATTAATAACAACAGGTATTATTATAGGTAGCATTCTAGGAGCTGATGTTACTTTTGCGGGATTTCTTTCATCAGGCCCCAGTGAAAAATATTTAACGCAATTTCGCACAGTTTTGGGAAAAGATGTAAAGTTTCTAACCATAGTTAAGAAAATCATAACTCAAAAATACGCTATTCTTATTGATGACGTTATACCTCTCGCAATAAACATTCAAAAAAATTACTATCCAATTTCGAAGTCTCTCGCAAAAATCGAAGAGTGTAAAAAAGCTCTAAATAGAGAGAAAAAAGAAATAATAGACTATATCGACTTAATTCTTAACGGTAAAACAGCGGACTTAATAAAACAACCAATTCCGAATATATATAAAGAAATAAACACGTTGATCACAACTGTATTTGATAATATTCTCTCGCAAACTAGAACGCGTAAAAAGGAAAATGCAAGGTTGGATTGGAATGATAACTATGTTAAAGCGTCTCCTCCTAAAGATGCGCCGGCGAATTGGAAAAGAGACACTTCTTATGCGCAAATAAGTTCTCTTGCGGAAGCGATAAGATTAATAACGCAGTCTTCCAAAAAAGTAAATTTGAACGATACGACAGAAGCAGACTCGAAAGATGGATCTCACGAAATCTTAAGCTTTTTCCTAGCTCTAAATAATGCTGAAGAAAAGATTGAAACGAATTTAAACAAACAAAACGCGGATATAGAGCATTTAATGGGGAAACTGGGGAAACTGGGGAAACTAAGTACACCAACAAAAGAGAATGATGAAGGCGAATTATCAGAAAATGAAGAACCGACTATATCAACATCAAAAGTGAATAGCCCGAGATTTAAAACATTCGCCGAGTATAACGAGGATTATAAAAATCCACAGTATAGCGATGCTAGAGAACGTGCACAGAAGAATTTTGGTACCTATAAAGATGCCCAACAAAGGCGGCGGCGCAACGACGAATAACGAGAATTCCGCTAGCTAATATGGCTATTGCACCAATCCGGAGAGGAAAATCCTTTCCGGATGGTAGTTTCTGTAATGCCTAGGTATTTGGCGCAAAGTTCGAGACCAGATTGAGTAGATCTTCTAGCGAATTTTTTCAAATTCCTCTATAAAATCAATTGTCGATGCGAGCAACGGCTGTTTGGTTGACTAGTAATGTGCTTTTACTAATTAAATCTACTCATTTTTTCAAAAAGAGTTGATGAAATTTTATCGTCTTTATCTTTACTACCGCGAGACGAGCCGAATTCGAAGCTGTACGCGTCTTTAAGACATGCGCCGAATATTCCTGATATGGTGGAAATAATCCCAACCACTTCTCCTGGTAGATCTTTTTTGTAAAAAGTAAGCATTAGCAGGCAAAATATCAGACCAAGTGCGGCGCAAATTACCATAATATTTAGTCTCTTATTGCGACCGCAGGCGTTTATCATATTGATACGGCTACGAATATCATCTATTGGATCATTTTCTAATACTATCTTTTCTGTTGTCATTGTTTTCTCCTTAATTCATAAAAATAATGTGAACCTAAAATTCTTTTAGGCTCTGAATAAGCGGCCCAGAACGGTTTAATTGTTTTCTCGTGATAATGATCGCATCCATCAACTAAATCGGGCCATTTTTCCATGAGAACGTTTTCCGCCGTTTCGAGGCATTTTCTAAATATTGGACATTCCGACGCTTTAATGTTTTCTATTTTTTTTCTATTTGGATCGTTGAGATTCCAGCAGGAAAATTGTAGAGGTGCTAAACATACTTCTTGTATGGTTTTAGCAAACCCTTTTCTCATTCTATTTACTATCACGTTAGCGATTGCAATTAGAGGCGAGGTACCAAATTTATAAAATTCTCCTCTAGCTTCTCCGTATATAGTTCTAGCTAGAATATCTATATCGTTTTTTGAAAAATTCATGGTTCCTCCTGTGTGAAATTGATTGTAATTAAATTTGTATTGGGAATGTGCAAAACGGAATTGCTCGCGTACATAGTTTTTTGATTCAAGATTTTGTTAGTAATTTCTATCTTGCATGCTCCACTTTTTAATTCGTCGTAGAGACTCACCTTTTGAGAAGTGGAGAATTCTTTTATTCCGACAAATTTGTATCCGCCGTCTTGTGAAGATTGATTCGCAAATGGATCCACTCCGGCGTTATGGAAAACGCTTAACGGAGATATTCTAAGACTTAGAGAAGATCCGTCGCTTACTATTCGGAAAGCGCACGATTCTATCTCTTTGGGATGAGCTCCATAGTTGTATAATCCGCCGTACGGATAAATTCTGCATTGAGCAAAAGTGTTCCCGTATTGAATTAACCCTCGCTTGTCAACAGTTTCGGTAATTGATTGCGTAAGCGTAAGAAATTCCTTTGTAAATAAAGACTCCGATGGGAGATTCAAGTGATAGTCATTAAAATCTTCTCCGTCGAAAAGCTGAGATCGTCCGTTCAGTACATATTTACCAATTCTTTCATAATTAATAAGGATTTTGGAAACGCAAAACTTCGGATTTTGAATATTCGATTGAGAATCGATTTTAGGGAATTTATAGACGTTGATTTTATCTGATAGATCTGTTCTCTCGATAAAGACTTCTTTTTCTATTCCTTCGGGAATTATACTAGCATTTAATGAAATAGAATCCGGCCATAAATTAGCGATTTCCATTAAACAATTGTCGTCTTGAGATTCTAGAATTAAACTAGTGGATAAATTTTCATCTGTATCCGGCACGTCTGTGAAATCATGCCGATATGTAGATGAGATTGAACGTATTCCTCTAATGAGTATCATAATTGCTCCATTTCAAAATTTGGTAGATTTATTTCTCGTATAATTGATCTTGTGGTACTCAATGGATGAAGCGAAAGTTTGATTTTGGTCGCATGCTTTTTTAATTCTTCCAGAGTTTTATCAAAAGACTGGTGCATTAGCTCAATCTGCTCTTCCGGAGAGTTTTTAATTTCAATGTTTTTTACAATGTCAGCAGGTTGTACTCTACTTTCATCATCCGCTATTTCGATAACGTAAGAATTCAATTTTGCAAAATTGCCAGATAGATCAGCTGAACGACAGCCTATTGTGAATTTTATAATTTTTTGATCAGCAGTCGCGGTGAATCTGATTTTAATGACTTTTCCGACTATATAACCGTTTGCAAATCCATTATTGCGAATGGTAATTTGATCGTTCAAAGTAACGGAAATGAATTTCTTAGCTTCCACGCAAAAATCAATCTCAATATAGCGAGAAGAATAATTAACCAAGGAAATTGCTTTTTGTAGTGCGTATTTTATCGCGTTTTTCCCACGTTGAGTTGCAAAGAAAGACGAAGCTGTTTCATCTGGTAAAGCGTCTGGAATTTTTTTAAACTCTTTCCATTCTTTCGAATCAAAATCGATAGATGAAACGTGCGAAGAATTGCATTCGAAAATTTTATCTCTATACCTTACTAAATCGCCGTAACTATAGTATGTAAAATGATTCCATAACGGATATTGTTTGGGTAATTGTATCGCTCGCAGTCGCAGATAAAGATTTTTCTCACGACCATGAGAAGAAGAATTATTCAGTACATTAACGTTAACAATCTCAGTACGTTTTTGTTTGTACGTCCATCCGATAACCAATTTCCCATTGAAATAAAATCTTTTCAAAAAGACTTTTTTATCAGATGATCTCTTTATTTCAGGAGAAGTAAGCGGATAAATCTGGGAAAAAGTATTAGGATTTATTTCGTTCACACTACAATGAACAAGCCTATATCCGCTTTTTTCTGAAAAATTACAGAGTTTTTCTATTCCAGTTCTGATATTAGTGAAAGAATTAACTAATCGATAATCGAACTTTTCAGCAATCATGGGAAAAAGATCGACAACGCCGTATTCATGTTGAATCCATGAGGCAGATATTTTTAAATTTATTTTTTTATAAGGTTCTCGAGCTATTCTTACTTTAACAGAGTCTTTTAAAATTTCGTCTCCGATTATATCGAAATTTTTTTCTCCTCGATTGATATCAGATAATGACAATGAACCATTTCTCATATTCCAGAAGAAAATTTTACTGTCTCCCTCAAGGAAAACGGTTGGATTTTTGAAATCATCTGACGAAAAAAACAAATCATCAAATATTATCTGATGTTTTTCCTCTTGATGCTTATCAATCGCTTGATATTGTTTGAAACAAGCTCCGGAAAATTCAGATAATTTTTTTGAATGATCACTGGGTTCGGCGATGAATTCTAATTCAGTTACAGAATTTTCAATACCGATTGGAAAAGCGATCAATCGTCCTGAAAAAATAATGGCAACGGAATTCCCAATTTTTGCTCCTATTTTCGCGTATTTTTTATCCAATAATTTTTTGGAATCTTTTATGCCGATTATTACTTTTGCAGTGGCAAATCCGCATTCTTTCTGAAAAATTTCCAAAGAAATGATTTCTTCATCTCCTCGCCATTCATTTTTTTCTTCATAAAATGAATGACTCCAATCAAATATTAATTTCATGCTGGATTTCCTGTCATTAATGTTGTAATATAGAAATATAGTAATTTTTGTTTTCACGAGGAGCGAGTTGTAGTAATGTAGCTTGTTTCCTCGTATTTTATTAAAAGAGGGTTTGTGAGTTTTTTTTCCGGTCGCGGATATTTTCAAGGATTATTTTTCTTTATGACGGTAATTCTCATTAGCTGTCTTAATGATATTATTGTCAAATTCATGGGACAGCGACTGGATGCTCTACAAGTGATTTTCTTTAGATTTTTCTTTGGATTGATCACGTTATTTCCTTTCATTGTTTCGCGTGGAAAGCAGGTTTTTAAAACTAGGCAGCTAGGCGTAAATATAATAAGAGGGCTATTTGGAGCTATGAGTATTTTCCTATATACCCGCTCTGTAATACGCTTACCTCTTGTGGAGGTTGTGACTATTCTCTGGACTATTCCTCTTTTCGTGTTAATTCTGTCTATAATTTTTTTGAGAGAAGAAGTCTCCGGTCTGCGATGGATCGCGACGATAATCGGATTTGTTGGATTGTCGTGTATTACACTATACGACAGTGGAACTTCCGTATCGTTGAAGCTAATTTATCTAGTTCCGATTTCGTCAGCATTTTTATTCGCAGTACAGGATGTAATGATCAAAAAAATGGTCGATAATGAAAACAGAACGACTATGCTTTTTTATTTCGCTCTTGTAACAAGCGTTATTACCTTTCTACCGGCGCTGCTCGTATGGAAAACTCCGACTTTATTCGAGTATTCCATGTTGTTTTTACTAGGCGCAGGCGGAAACTTAATTCAATACTTTATTTTCAAGGCGTTTAGCGCCACTGATTTGTCCGCTCTATCTCCGTTTAGGTATACTGAGTTTCTATTCAGCGCGTTCTTTGCTTTCATATTCTTTGCGGAAATTCCAGGAATTAATGTTCTGCTTGGCGCTTTAATCTTAATTCCAAGTACTCTCTATCTAGCCTATAGTGAAACTAAAAAAAAAGTTGTTGCCACTAGTTGATTCATATAGAATATCGTGTTCAGCCGTCGTGGCTCAGTGGTAGAGCACATCCTTGGTAAGGATGGGGTCGTGAGTCCGATTCTCACCGGCGGCACCATTTTTCAAACGCTAAGATGGATAAGCCTTCTTACTCTTTTATATTAATCAATATTATGCGCCCAAAAGATTAGTTTTTGGTTTTTTAAAACTGTTAAATTTCTTCTAAAGTTAGTTTCCATCCGCCAGACATTTCCCATTCGTCGGTTTCTAATGAAAAATTAACGACTTGCATAATCATCCATGGCCGAAAACATATAAAAATTCTTTCTTGATATTCTCTATATAATTCGACTTCGTTATCGATCAGCTTAAATTTAATTTTGTCTCCAAAATTATTAACAGCACAAACGGAACCTGCCACGGCAGGACGAACTAAACTGATTTTTGTTTCTCCTGGATTTAATCCTTGCCATAAATTCTGTATACATCCGACATTGATTTGAGAACCAACCCAAATACCGTCAATTATTGGAGAATTAACATCCTTACATGAGATAATACTTCTATAGCGTTTACGTTCTGTCGTTTCTAAAAATAGCGTATTGCCATTAACAGTTTTTTTGAACTCTCCATTGGGGATTGGAAATAATTCCTGTCGACAATTTCTAGCGCTTTGAGGAGGTATTCCTGATAAACCTAATATAAGATTAGTTTCTTCCATTTAATCCATCCATTCAGGCATAGTCGTTGGAATTACGCGCGCCAAATATTCTAAATATTCTGCTAAATTCTCTGGTTCTGGAGTTTTTATGATTTCTTCGTCATTCTTCATCTTCATATATAGCCTCCAGCTTTAATATTGCCACCATATTCAATATAAGGCTATTCCCCTTGCTTTCAACGGAATTTATCTTTGCTTTTGCGCTTCCAATAACAGCTTCCCCTTGAGAAAGCGTTAATTCGCGACTAATGATTTTATTTATGGATCTAAGAACTATGAAGCCAAATTTTTCCTCATTATCTACGATGGTGATAGAAAATTCCGCGCGGGATAAAAGGTTTTTCCCTTGCAAAATATTTTTCAGCTCAAAAATTAAATATGGAGTCTTTCGCAATTCTTCAGGAGGATTGGCGGGAAAAATCGCACATTGTAATTCTTTTCTGATGGCATTTATGATACCGAAATCCCATGGATACATATCGTTTTCCTTTGTTGCTATTAGATTGTAAAAAAGTTGAAAATTATTTGAGAACTGCGTGAAATAGAATCAGATCATTCTCTGGTTCTACTATAGGTGACTGAGTGGGAATGAAGATTCTATCTTTAATTACAACGCGAAAATCACGAGGAAAATCTTCTTTCCATTTTAAGGTAAAAAGGTACAATACTCGCTTTGAAGAAATATCCTTTATCGAAATAGCAGCCCAAACTTCGCTCCATAATTTATATTCCGATACCCATAAATTATCGGCAGAGAGTTTTCTTTCAAGGGCTTCTATTCTTACTCTTGTATTAAATAGTTTTTTCATCATCAAATCTTAAAAGTTAAAAATGGTCCCAACAGCTGCTTAACTCCTTCGGAAATTATACTTCCGTGTTTATTGGAAAATCTTTCATTATAAGCATTAGCAACTAGCATCAGATTCGATAATTTTAATTGATATGGAATATTGATAACGTTTTCTGAAATTCCAGCTTCATAAGTTATAACCACAGAAAATTTTCTTATATTTAGAATATTTTTAGCTTTGAGATATAAGTAGAACTTGTTGTTTATTTTTTCCAAAGAATATTTGTAAGTATCAACGGATTTATCGTCTACTTTAACGCTAATTATTCTCATAACTGGAGGTTTTGGCAAAGTAATTCTAATCATGTCTCCTAAAATGCTAGGAAGATCGCTATCTCCAAAACTTAAATTGCAGAGTGAACTATTATTCAACTCGTATTCCCACGTTTGCTTCATAATTGATCTTTGAATAATCGATTCCATTGCTTCTCTTGTAGAGACTATGAAATTTAAAATAAGATTATCGTCAAAGTCATGATCTATTCTGAGATAAGTTTTGGTTTCCTCTAATGTAATAATTTCACAAGACGGTTTTTTTATAAGACTTAAATTCATCACCACTCCTTATTTTTCCTATTGATTCTTTTCTTCAAATTTCAGCAATTTTATTGCTTCAAAATCTACAACTTTTCCCCCGATACGCTTTGTCGTATAGAATTCAACAAAAGGTTTCGATGAATATGGATCTCGCAAAATCTTCAGCCCCTGTCTATCAACTATTTGATATCCGGAGTGGAAATCTCCAAAAGCGACAGAAATTGAAACATTTCCATCAATAAGTGCCGGCATATCATCGTCGATAATTATAGGATATCCTAGCAAAGTAGCTGGACTAGCTTCCGACAAAGACGGCTGCCACAGGTATCCATTTTTGTTTCTTAGTTTCCTTATTTCTCCTAAAGCGGATCGGGACATAATCCATTTTGCATTTTTCACATAAATCGGCTTAAGAGAACAACTCATATCAATCAAGATATCTACAGCTGTGTTATTATCAACGAATTTTCCTTTAGCTCCGCTGATAAAATGTTGAAGTTTACCAAATTCTCTTTCTTGCTTTTCTTCAGATTCTTCTTTTAAAAAACCCAAAGGTTTGTCATTTCCGTCTCCGTTAATAAAAGCGGAATTTTCTAAAGCTGCGATTTTTTCAGAAACTTTTGTTATCAGCCATTCTTCAACGTCGATTTGCGCATCATCCAGGAGTTTCTGACTCACTTTCGGTTTCGCAAATATTTCATGAACCGGTATTTTAATTTTTTTCAGTTCTGGAGTATTTGTTTCATCTCTTTGATCTTTTTCAACTGAGGCCCATCCGGCATCCGGAGTTTTCGAATCAACTAAAAAGTCTATAGCATTAGATGAGATTGTAACAATTTTAGAAATGAGCCTCATTGGAGAGAGTAGTTTCAACTTTTCATTAATTTGTAAAGTGATTTCCGGCGGAATTAAATATCCTCCACTAGTTTCCGCTTTGCCTGTAAGAGATTTCTTAAAGAAATTGTCATTTCCATTTCGAATATATTCTCCAAAATCGTATTTCTTATATACGTCTCCATTAAGATTTTTGGATAATGGCATTGCGTCGTTCTTCTGACTTTTAATAAGCTCGTCTACGTTGTCATTCAGTTCGGAAATAGCTTCCTCGATCTTTTTATTCATTTATTTTGTCCTTTATTTTTTTTGATATTTCGTGGATCTTTTCGGCAAAAGCGGTTTCAGATTTTACGTCTTCGACTGCTGCGCATCCGCACGCCGGAAAAGTCACAATGGAAATTTCCAGCAGTTCTATGTCTGTTAAATATTGATTATCGTTTTTAAAATGATTACTTCTAATTCTGTATCCAATGGAAAAACCATCTATCGCTTTGTTTTTTAACAAAAGATAAACTTCCTTTGCCTTAGATATTTCTAAAAGCAGGCGACCTTTGATAAAAAGTCCGTAATCGTCCTCATAAATTTCCTCTATAACTCCGATTGGAGAATTCGTATCGTGTTGCCATAGTAATTTAGGTTTTTTTTCGGCTATAGAATTTTTAAAAGCTCCGTTTACTACAACATCACCGTATCCATCTACTATGCCAAAAACACTGGCGTATCCGGAAATTTCTCCGTTATCATTTTTCGATTTTATATTTAACTGTGGTGGTGAATACTTCATATTTTTTCCTATTCTGTTATTGGCAGATATCCTAAGATTTCTCGTTTCTCATTAATCGTTAAAAAATCCGCATTTGATATTCGGCTCCACAGTCCCTCTCTTTTCGAAGAGAGAGCGTGTATCGTATCAAGATCAAAAATCATCTCCACTGATCGGTTAAATCTGGCGGAAAACCTATTGCTAAACTCCAGGCGTATAAATTCCGCAAGAGGAAGAACCGTATCTTCCCAAAAATGAAGTCTTGCTTCTTTATAATTTGAGAAAGCTGTATCTTCTCTTATGCCGAGTAATACAGGTGGTACGCCAAAAGCTTGCGCAATTTCGCGAGCAGCTGTATTTTTCCCAGCATCAAAGTCCAAATCTTTCGGAGAAAGTCCCATTTCTTTCCATTCCAAGCCTCCTTCCAGAACCATAATCTTTCCAGAATTCGCCGTACCACTGTAAGCCTCCTGAATATCCGATTTCAATTGCTGGCGCTGTTCGTCCGTTAGATTTTCTGAGTTTTTTACCACTAGACATCCAGACGGACGACCTCCGTTCTGCAGAATCGAAATATTATGCTTGGACATCTCATTATGCTGATCAATAGCGCGCGCCGCTGCTTGTAACGGGCTGAATCCATACCAATCATTAAGAGGATTAAAGAATTTAAAATGGAAAATATCGTCCTTTCCAATAGAAAACTTTTCTGAATCTACTGTATAAACATAAGAATCTACCGACGTTTTCGCTTTGTTAGGAACTATCTGAACGCGATCTATACGTAGACATCGCAATTCATTTCTATTACTGCAGTGCACAAACGCATTTCCAGATATCAGCAGGCTAATCACCAAATTTTCTAAAAATGAACTTCTAGTTTGAAATTCATTAGGTTTTTTGAAAATTTTTGTAATCAGTTCGTTTTCACTGTTATCTCCGCAATTTATCACTCTAACCGGAATGGAAGAAATTCCACGAGCGATAAGATTAATTGCTCGAAATGCGAAAACGTTCTTTTGGAATCCTTCTTCAGATAAAGCATCATAGCGACATGGAGTCCATTGCGGATTGATAATTCCCTGATAACTAAAGAAAATGTCTTCTTTTTTATTTGTGTTGAAATGTTTTAATAAATTCAGCATGTTTCCTTCCTTTTAAGGTTAGATCGACCAGTTACATTGAAATGTTTTTCTTGAATTTTAAATGGCGCTACGGTTTTTGAGTCGCAAGACCAGATTTGAAAACCAATCGCGAGAGAATTTTTTTCTGTTCTGAACGATTTTATATTCATATATTTTTAAAAAATGCGCAAGAACTTTTTTGAAAATAATTATTTTTCAATGCGTTAACTTGAGTTTTTTTAAATAAAAAAATCTATTGTTCTTTCAGAACGAATACATATTTTAGGCAGTTGAAATTAGCGTAGGGTTTTACGAATAATATTTTTTCTTTTTGATCTATTTTCCCAACTGGAATATTTTCGCATATCCCATAACCCGCAGTTTTTACTTCACTGCCATTAGGAATAGTAACATCATCACGAAGTGCAGAAATTTGCGGATAATCTGAATTATTTCCGACCATCATGGCGTCTACATTGCCAATTCTTACTGGAATACACGAATTCATGTCTGTGATTAATAATATACATGACGTATTAACATCAACTTGCGCAATTCTTCCTATTAATCCCTCGGAAGTTCGAACTGCTTCTCCTTCTGAAAGGTTATCTCCTTTTCCTAGATTTAATATACAACTTTTTGTAAAAGAATTAGAAAAAGATGCTATTACTCTCGCGATAATAACAGATATATCAGAAGATTTTTTAAAAGAAAGCAACTTTTTCAGCCTTTGATTTTCTTCTTGTAAATTTTTTAGATTTTCATTTTCTATTTGCTGTTTTATGTTTTCGTTTTTTAAATTTAATATAATACTGTTTACGTCATTCGACATAAAATAATAGAGATTGTTAATCGTTCCTTCAACGAAATCGCAATACTCTAAGATTTTAGATTTTACTTCATAGAGAGAGTATCTTATTTTCTTTGCAATAAACTTCCCATATTGAAAATGGAAAAATGCGATAATCACACCTCCTAAAATTAATTTTATGATAATCTTTTGGTTAAGAGAGTGCTCTCTATTTAAAAAAACACGAAATTTTTCTTTTTTTTCTGTGCGCTTTTGGAAATTCATCTATTAGTAAGCTTTTTGAAGAACAGCTTTCATAATATCTATCTCCTCTAAGACTTTTCCTGTTCCCATTACAACGGAAGAAAGCGCTTCTTCTGCAATTCTGACGGGCAATCCAGTTTTGCTTCCCAATAATTCATCAAGTTTCGATAAAAGAGAACCTCCGCCAGTCATCACAATACCTTTATCAACAATGTCCGCTGAAAGCTCAGGCGGAGTATTTTCCAGAGCAAATTGCACCGCTTCTATTACTGCGGCAACTGGTTCTGACAGACTATCAACAATTTGCGATTCTGTGATTTTTATTTCTTTCGGAACTCCATTAACTAAATCCCTACCTTTTATCGCCATTGAACGACCATTATCTTTTGTCGGACGTATAGCTGCGCCTATTTCTTTCTTAATTTTCTCTGCTGTTGTTTCTCCGATCAGCAAATCATGATGTTTCCTTATATAGTTTATTATAGCGTCATCCATCTTGTCGCCTCCGACACGGACTGAATTGCCGTATACTATTCCGCCGAGAGATAATACTGCGACTTCCGTCGTACCTCCGCCTATATCAACTACCATTGATCCTACAGGTTCTGTAATAGGTAATCCCGCACCAATCGCTGCAGCCACTGGTTCTTCAATAAGGAAAACCTTTCTTGCTCCCGCTTCCTCTGCGGATTCTTGTATTGCTCTTCTTTCTACTGCTGTTGCTCCTTGCGGGATACATATTACAATTCGTGGACTAACGAAACTTTTTCTATTATGAATTTTTCGTATAAAATATTTAATCATAGCTTCAGCAACATCGAAGTCAGCGATAACTCCGTCTTTAAGTGGGCGTATAGCGGTTATATTTCCGGGAGTTCTTCCAACCATAAGCTTTGCTTCTTCTCCAACAGCTAAAACCCGCCTTCTTCCTCCTTCTTCGGACAGTGCTACAACCGAGGGCTCGTTCAAGACAATACCTCTATCTTTAACGTAAACCAACGTATTTGCCGTTCCTAAATCAATTCCCATATCCGAGGAAAAAATCCCTCGCAGTGCGGAAAACACTATTACCTCCGTTGTTCCGGTTCGCGGTAATAATACTTTTTTTAGAACGCTATATCAAGACTTGATAATTGAAGATTGCAAAAAAAAATTAACTACTTATAATTAATTTCCGCATAAGCTAAGCATGACAATTTTTGCGAAGGTTCTATGATAAAGCTTTTATACATATTATTTTTCTATATTACTTCTTTTTCCTTTTGCATGGAATTGGAGAAGCCCGAAAAAAATATTGAAGAGCTTCCTCCAGTTTTTAATGCCGGGAATCCAGATCATTTGCCTTGGATCCCTATGCCGATTATTCCTGTTCAAAATACTCCTTCGACTAATGTTTATAATAGTACTGCCCAACAACTGACTAATTTATGTTCCGATAATGAATGGGATGTTTTTTATAACGAGAATTTATCTAAAGTAGACACCTTCACTGCAGAAAATATAACTCCCCATCTAAGAGGAGAGGATACTTTGTTTTATCCTTTTGGAGGACCAGACATAATTTATGCATTTAAATTTTTTCCTCATGTGGCTAATTATGTTCTTGTGGGATTGGAACCTATAGGTGATTTCGATGTAATAACGCAGAATCTCTCAAATAACCAGGTTACTGCAGCGTTAAAAACTGCTTTCTCGTTTTATTTGGAGAGGGGTTATTTTATAACTTCGCAAATGAGTAGACAACTTTCTAACAAAAGCATACGCGGAGTTCTATATTTGATACTAGTCGAGCTCAAAAAATGTGAATACTTCATTAAGTCTGTAGAAAATATCTCCATTAACTTCAATGGAGAAGAAACAGTTCGTCAAAAAGAAATGCTTGATGGCGTCAAAATAACCGCTACTTCTCCCCAGGGAGTAATCAAAACTATTTATTTTATAAGAACTGATTTGGGAAACGCGAATAGAAATCTCCAGAATTTGTTTAATTTCGTGGGGAAAAGACCTTTTGCAACTTTCATAAAAAGTGCCTCCTATGCATTACATGACAAAAATCTTTCTTACGTGAGAGATTTTATTATAGACAGATCAAATGCTATACTGCAGGATGACAGCGGATGTCCCTTTTTTCGTTTCGTCGCTTTTCCTGACAAATACAAACTTTATGTATTCGGCGAATATACGAAGCCCACTTTATCTGTTTTTGCGGCATACGAGCAAAAAACGTTATCAGATTATTACCTCAAACATTCTGCGAGGCCAATTCCTTTTAAAATAGGGTATGACCAGAGAAAGGCAAATCTTCAATTATTTATTCGAAGAGGAATTTTCCCGCAATTTTCAGAGAGGACTTTGTTATCGCCACTACAACACGCTTCTAGAAGATCTCTAACCGCACTTGAGCAGAAGCTCCCTCCAATCGGGCAAAGCCATGAATGTCCTTGTAAAAAAGGAAAAGGTAATTCATTATAAAAAAATAATTAAAATCCAATCGCTGTGGGGCTACGAAAACTCCACGCTACCTAAAGCCAGCGCTCTGCGTTTTCAGAGGCGCTCTATGCCTCTCCTGTCTATTAATAACTTCCGAACGCGACCTCCTTCCAAAATACATCTTCACTTACATTTTTATGCTACATTAATATGAGTTTATATTGCAACCTAGAATTGTTTGTTTTTTTTTGTTTTTTGGCTATCATCAGGAAAATGGTATGCAAGATTGGAGTGCACATGAAAAAAGTCCTTGTAATTTTTTTAGCAGTTTCTACATTAGCCTGTAGGGGCGATGGAAAAAATAGTGTTACCGTCAGTTCCGGTTACTTCGAAGGGCAATACACCAACGGGCAGATTGCAAATTTTGGTATGGAACTTGTCGGTGGATTAAGTAGACTGGATAATTATATCTTCGGCGATATAACTGATCCCGGCTTGGGAGGATGGTGTGGATATTTTCTATTTTATGTTGCTAGTCAAATCGTTTCATGTAGAATATTTGGCGTTCCCTTTCACGAACTTGGGCACAGCCTAAGAGCGAAAGCGTTTGGAAGAAGGTATGCTTTGCACTTTGATTCTGACTACAAAACGCGTGACTTTAAAAAAGATGAAAACTTTTTCAAGTTTTTTTCTGAGAAGCGTATCGAAGCCGTTAAAAGGCGCATATACATTTATTGATAAGGGATTCATATTTCTTGAATACCATTCCTCCGCAGAAGTAGTTTACGCAGGAGGGGACTTAAAAGCAGAAATTATTTTTTGTAGTGGCGGAATAAACAATGAGGTTTTCTTTGCTGAAAAACTGGCTGATAAGTTTCATAAAGATGGGGAAATAGGATTTGCGGAAAGTGCCACTATCAGCGGTTTTCGGTCGGCTTTATCTTATAGTACAAAGTTAAAAAAAGAGGATGAAGGAAAGAGCCCTTGGCTAATGGGTAACGACGTTCTTAGTTTAGAGGCGTGTTACAAAGAAGCCGGAATAAAAGTAACGGCAAGTGATATTCATAGGGCCGACTGGATATCTTGGTTTTTAAGCGGAATGACCTATTCTCATTTTATAGGGCTTTGGAAGGGGATTTCAAATAATAGATTTCCCCGCGTAAAGGCGCTTGAGTTCGGAGGTTTCAGAGTGCCAGATACGTTCGCTTACCTAACATCCAAAGGTATTTCCTACAAAATGATCAGCGGATATAAATGGCAAGAAGATTGTAGAATAATATTCGCGGTTGAGCGTGTTTTTAAAGGGAAGAGTGCCACAGAACTTAGTCTTGGGATAAATAAATCTTGCGGTCCAGCATTTTGGAATGCTTCCTACGAAGTTGTCGCAACAGTTGGAGAAGGATTTGATCTGGTGGCTTCCTGTTCCTTTCCCATTTCAAAAGATTTCTCCCTTAATATCGGAGGCGGAACGTACTCGACTAAAAGCCTTTTGGGAGAAAGACAGGCCAAAAATATGAAAAAAGGCCGTAGCTCTGACGCCTTCATATCAATGTCTTATTGGTATTAGTTTTTATCGGTAGTGGCGGTTTTTTTAGTAACGCTGACCATAGCAGGGCGCAAAAGACGCTCATTGTACATATATCCAGTTTGGAATACATTGACGATTGAGCCTGGATCGAGATTAGGATTCTCTATTTCGTTCATAGCAAGATGATATTCTGGATCGAATTTATCGCTTTCCTTAGTTTCGATTTTGGAAACTCCATGCTTTTTGAAAACTGAAATCAATTCTTTCTCACACAGTAATACTCCTTCAAATAGAGCTTTAAGCTTTTCATCGTTTTCTATTTTTCCTTTAACAAGAGACGCATTTTCAGTAACTCTCTCAAAGTTATCTATTACGGGTAATAAATCTTTCGCAAAACTAACTTTGGAATATTTGATTGCTTCTTCTTTCTCTTTTTCCAATCTTTTCCGAAGATTTTCAGATTCAGCTAGTGTTCTCAAGACGGTATCTTTGAGTTTTTGAATCTCCTCTTCGTGTTGGCATTTTTCATTATTTTCATTATCCGCTTCGCTGTTCTCCTCGCTATTAACTATTTGACTACTTTCTTCTTTATTCATTATTTCCTCTATATTTTATATTGTTTATCGAAAATTAGTGTTTTTGCAAAAGTTTACAGGTTCCCATTAGGCGTATATCAAAGCTCCTAACATTTACTACATGCGTTACATTATCCATGTTTTTCTTTACTTTCTTCGCTAATGAAAGATCGATATCCAAAGACACTCCCAATTTATTATTTATAGACCTTGTCGCACCTATTCCTATGAAAAGGGGATAGCAAGTGACCGAAGCATCTCCTACAGTATCCGAATTATTTTTATAGGAAAACGAACCTTTTCTTTGCAAAATCCCAAGCCTAATACCTACAGCAGATTTCCACTTGGGAATAAGATACATACACTTAGCCGCTAGACTAGGTCGAAGTGCACTACTTTCTAGTGTGCCTGTCTTCGGCCCTACATGGTTCCCTCCTCGCTGAAGTTCAAACTCTTCGTTCAATTCGCGCCAATTACCACTTTTGTTTTTCTTTTTGCTAAAGTCTAGCCCTAAACTCATTGCTAATAAGAATTCTTTCTTAAAAACCTTAACATGTTCCATTCCGAAACATACTCCTACTGAATTCATGCCATTTTTAGTGAAGTGATTACTTGGAACTACCGAAGCATCCAAACTCGGCCAACCAAAATTCAGTCCTAGAAACCCATGTGTTCCATCTAACGCAGAAATAACAGCTTCTTCCTGGGCTTCTTCACTAATGTCTGCATAAACAACAGGCTCTTTCGGATCTTCTCCGAGTACATTTAATGAAAAAACAAAAGAAATAAAGCAAACCCGTTTCATTTTAATAACCCTAAAAATTATTATAACGCATTTACAAAAAAAAGCAAATATTTATGGCGTCGACATGAAACAGTTCCTTGTTTTTAGAAAAGTCTTAAACCCTGCAAATGCAAAGTGTTCTCTTCAAGAGTTTATAGAAAAATGGAGAAGGATTGTTTTCTGAGAAACCGGGAATTTTACTTAGCTATCTAATTAACGTTGCCTATGGCAGGAGATTGGTAGTATAGATTCAATGAAATAGAATAATCTTTTCTCATCTCCAAAAGTTTGATAAGCTAATTTTCATAAGAAGGGGGTATAAAAATATGCCATCTAAAAATCCGTGGGACAACGGAGAAAATCCTGGAAAAGCTTCGGCAGATGATTTGTTACAGGTTTTTGCGAAGAAAGTAAGGAAAAGTTTTGGAGGATTCAACCCTCAACCAAAGATAGGGTCGAATATAGGGCGTATAATTGTTGGCGGCTTGGCTGTTTTATATTTCATTTCCAGTTTTTATCAAGTACAGCATGATCAGCGTGGAGTAGTATTAAGATTTGGGAAATGGGTGCGTACTGTTGGTCCCGGACTGCAATATATTTTGCCCTATCCGTTCGAAATGGTGGTTTTACAAAAAGTTACAAAGGTTAATCAAATTGATGTTGGATCGTTTTTCAAGAATCAACAGGAAGAAAGTTTGATTTTGACTGGAGATTCTAATTTAGCCAATATAAGTTTTAGCGTTTTGTGGAAAATAAAAGAAGACGGTATCGAAGACTATCTTTTTAACACAAAATCTCCTGAAATTACAGTGCATGCTGTGGCTGAAAGCGTTATGCGGGAAATAGTTGGGCAAACTCCTTTTACTTATGTCCAAACTGATGGAAGAGGGGAGATACAAACTCAGGCAAGGCAGAATTTACAAGCTTTGATGGACGAATATAAAATGGGAATTGAGATCGTTCGTGTTGAATTACAGAGAGTAGAACCTCCAGTTTCAGTTGTAGATTCTTTCAGGGATGTAGAACGAGCTCAAGCGGAACAACAAAGCGAAAAGAACAAAGCAGAAGCATACGACAGGGATACACGCGCCAGAACTAGAGGACTTGTTGCCGAAAGAATTAATAAAGGGGAAGCAACTAAACGTTCCATTATTGAAACTGCTCGCGGAGCGGTTGCTAGATTTTTATCAGCTTATTCTCAGTATCAGCTTGCTCCTGATATAGTGTCTAAACGTCTTTATTTAGAGACTATGCGTGATATATATAAAAACGCTAATAAAATTATTGTAGATAGCAAATTAAAAGCAGTACCTTATATTCCGCTGACAGAAATTAGTAAAATCAATAAAAGTGGAGTGGAACAATGAAAAATACCAGTATAATTGGAATCATTGTTGCGATTTTTACTCTAAATGAGATTATGTTTACAGTTAATCAAGTGGAACAAGCCGTCGTTACGAGATTGGGAAATCCGGTTAGAATTATAAAATCTCCAGGGTTACATTTCAGAATACCAGTTTTAGAGGATGTCGCATTTTTCGATAAGCGATTGCTTAGTGTTGAATTACCTGCCTTAGAAATTACACTTGGAGACAAAAGGCGTATTATAGTCGACGCTTTTGGTAGATATGTTATCTCCGATCCATTAAAATTCTATCAATCTGTTGGTAATGAGAGCGGCGTTCTGCACAGGTTAAATCCTGTCGTTCTTGGAAGTTTAAGCAGCGTTCTCGGGAAAGTTAGTCTATCTTCTTTGTTATCTGATGCGAGGATCTCTGCGATGAACAGGATACGGGACGAAGTTAACAAAGCGGCTAAAAGATTTGGAATAGACGTTGTTGATGTAAGAATTAGAAAGACGGATTTTCCAACACAAAATAGCGAAGCGATTTGTAAGCGTATGATAAGTGAAAGGGAAAGAGTGGCAAAAGAACTTCGCGCACAGGGAATCGAAATGGCGCAGATCATAAAATCTACCGCTGATAAAGAAAATGCCATCGCGTTATCAGAAGCAAATACGAAAGTACAAGTGATGATAGCAGAAGGTGAATTGGAAGCAAATAAGATATACACGGGAGCTTTTTCGAAAGATAAAGCCTTTTTTGAACTTTTTCAGTCGTTAGAAGCGTATAGAATCGCATTTGATTCTAAAAATTCGACCTTTGTTCTTTCACCAAAGAGTGGATTCTTTAAAATAATGAATGGAAACTGACCTTGAAAATATTTCTGTTGTTTTTGGTATTGATGTTCGAAGTATCGGCCTCCGGAGTCGGTAGTATCTCTATCAAAGGTGGAATTCAGAAATTGATGAATACTGTTGTTGACGTAATAATCATAAGCGATGATAGCAATACTACTCCAAACGAACAAGATTCAAATGGAGCAGGATTTATTATCGACAAGAGCGGTTATATTCTTACCAATTGTCATGTTATTGATTCTGCAATTGCAGTAAAGATAGCTACCTATGATGGCCGTGAATATAGAGCGAAAATTATTGGAAAAGATTCTCGTTCCGATATTGCGCTGTTAAAAATAGACTCAGATACCGATCTACCTTGTGCACAATTGGCAAACTCAGACAGGATCGAGATAGGAGATCCAGTAATAGCGATAGGAAATCCATTTGGTTTAGGGAAAACTGTAACTTCCGGTATCGTATCTTTTAAAGGAAGAGACTTATCCAAGCAAATAGCGGCGCTTGAAATGGGTGGAGACCTTGTTTATTACCTGCAGACAGATGCAGCAATAAATGGTGGAAATTCCGGAGGTCCTCTTTTCTCTTATAATGGAGAGGTCGTAGGAATGATAACAGTTTTTCTCTCCGATGGTTTTCGTAGTACAGGTATAAATTTTGCAATTCCTTCTAACATGCTTAAGCGGGCGATTAACGAGTTAAAAGATCATGGGAAATTGCAGCGCAGCTGGATCGGAATTTCAGTGTCTTCTTTAACAAGGAAAGTTATGCAAGCTTTCGGTTTTGAGAAACAATTTGGTTGTGTAATCACAATGATAGACGAGCATTCGCCTGCGGCAAACGCTGGGCTTCAAGTCGGAGATATTCTAGTAGCATTAAATGACGAATTTATCAGTGAAAATACGAATTTAGAGTTTCTGTTAAATAATCTACCGATTGGAAAAGTTGTCTCCGTTCAGATAATCAGGAACGGAGTCAGTATGAAGCTTAGCATCAGAGTTGGAGTGCGAGGAGATGATATTTCGCAAGATTCCCAGGAAGTTTTTATAACAGGTAAGCTTCCGCGAGAAAAAATTGATGGGTTCGACCTATGGGTAACCAATTTAACTCTAGATCTACAGAAGAAAATGGGCATTCCTGAAAATGTTAAGGGAGTGATAATTTCCCATTCGATGCTGGAAGGAATGAAGTCGGGCTGTATTATCCTAAGCGTTAATCAGGTTGATGTGTCATCAGTATCGGAATTAAGAAAGATGTTGTATAATTGTAATCTGCGTAATTTGAAAGTAGTAGCTTTTTACATCTACGATCCGATGACAAACAGGCGTAATTATGTGGCAGTTGATGTAACTGTAGACAAGAAAGTAATCCCCGTAACTGTCAGTAATATATGGAAAAATTTTAAAGATAGCGTAGCGTCTAAATTATCTTCAGAGGGCAATGATTCTCGTAAATAATGTGCTGCATAGATTGTACCGCTGATTACTAGTAAAAAAAAGATGAGTCTTTTGTATATAAATTGACACTTCTAACAGATACTATTGACATGGCAAATACGGAAAAAGACAACGCCCTTGTATAGTATCGGAGGAAATTCGGCAAACAAAAACCTTTCTGCGAAAGTTTTTTTTAGTTACCCGGAGCATTCCAATGCTCAAAACTTTCAGATCCTATATCTCACTTTCACAGAATTCTATTAACGCTTCGGATTCTTTTCTGACGTTCTCCTATCATTTTCGCCATACGAATTTATAGCCTCAATGTCAGCGCCGTTGTTTATTAAATACTCCACAATCGGCAGACGTCTGTACATAGCAGCACGTATTAACGGCGTGTATCCATCATCATTTTTAGCTTCGATATTAGCGCCTTTGCTTATCAGAAACTCTACGATCGGCAGATGTCCATTCAGAGAAGCCTTCAACAAGGACGTGTATTCAATACTAGATTTAGCTTCGATATTAGCGCCTTTGCTTATCAGAAACTCCACAATCGTCGGACATCCATTCATAGAAGCCAATATTAACGGCGTGTATCCTGCTTCATCTTTAGCTTCGATATTAGCGCCTTTGCTTATGAAATACTCCACAATCGGCAGAGGTCCCTTCATAGAAGCTGTTAGCAACGGCGTGTATCCATGATTATCTTTAGCTTCGATATTAGCGCCTTTGCTTATCAGAAACTCCATAATCGACCAATGTCCCTTCATAGCAGCTGTTAGCAACGGCGTGTATCCAGATTTATCTTTAGCTTCGATATTAGCGCCTTTGCTCATTAAATACTCCACAATCGACTGATGTCCCTTCATAGCAGCTGTTAGCAACGGCGTGTATCCATACGAATCTGTATCCTCAATGTTAGCGCCTTTGCTTATCAGAAACTCCACAATCGACTGATCTCCATTCATAGCAGCTGTTAGCAACGACATGCGTCCATACGAATGGACCATATTCATCGCCGAAACTTCAAGAACCTGCACTCCTAAAACCATTGCACTTATAGCACCAATAACTTTCTTCATTTTTTACCATCTCTCTATTAATTCGAATCATAAATAAAGGATAATTAAATTAAAATCAATAACAAAAAAAACTAAAAACAAAAAAAAGTAACGTAATATTGTTTTGCATATGAAAAATCCTATCCTCTAAAAAAAACCTCTACATAAACTATATAAGAACGTATTAGTTATCGCGTTAACTG
>JAIRMQ010000027.1 GCA_031258575.1 Holosporaceae bacterium
TTGGGGCAATATAAAAGCAAGTAATGCTTTTCCACTTAATTGGAATAGAATGTTTTTAGGCTCTCTTTTGGGGGGGGGAAGCAAAATGCGTGAAGTTTCTTATTTGGGCTATATGCATAAATCCACAGCCGGAGCTGGCAAGGATGCCAGTACGACGGCGAGGATAAATAATCCGGCTGGAACAGACTTGCATTTTACTGATCTGAGAAGTGGTGATGAATCCGATTTTTTGTTGAATATGACGGCAGGAGGAGCTTATGCAGGAAGGAATAGCTTAGTTAACGCGCATCCCAAAAAGGATGGTATGACTCCTGGCGGTGGTCACGGTTTTCCCAATAGCAGAAGTCCAATTGTCGAGGCATATGGCAGCCCTGCTATGGGTGGTTATACGCCTACTGTGAGCAATTGTTATGAAATAACCCCTTTAGGTCAACAGGTTACAAACAGGATGAATAATATTATGGGTAACGGACCAGATGTAAGTTCAGGAACAGTGTTACTAACATATCAGGGCCTATCCGACGCATGGAGGGATGGTGAAACAATGTTCAAGTTTCATCGTCTTTTGACTGATTGTTTCGATCATCCTGAAGATAGCGGTCCTTACTCAGTATTTTTGACAATGTTTTACGAAGATGGAACCGAACAAAAGAGAACTTTCTCTAGTATTATGGATGGAACGGGCGTGGATTTATCTGTTCATCACAATGGTACTGAATATGTTCTTTCTCCGTGTACAAATGTGCTTGGATCTACTGCAAATCCTGCTGTGCATGGTGGAGGAAGTATGCTAGTTTTCTATAAATTATTTGTTCGAGGACAATGTGTTATGGGGATTAACTACGTAGGAACTACGGAAAATGCTATGCCTGATGCGCTTGCTAATAAAATAGTTGATTGTTTTTATGAGTAAAAAACGATCGTCGAAACGTTTTTTAAGTGGGAAAGACGAGGGATTTGTGGCTGTTGTTTATCTAAACAAGCATAATGAAGTGTTTTCTTAAGAAAAATTGGAAGATTTTTTAACTAAAAATAAAGGTCTTCCATTCCCTTAAAGCCATGTTGTATTATAAGAGACAAAAGACCATCGTTAATTTTTAAGCAAATGAAGCGTCGGAAATAGTTTGTGCAGCCTTGTTACTAGCGGCGACAGCTTCTGCGTCTTCCGCAAGAGCAATTTTTCTAACTTTCGCTGTCATTAATCCAGTTCCAGCTGGAATTAATCTTCCAACTAATACATTTTCTTTTAATCCAGTTAGCTTATCAATTTTTCCAGTAATTGCCGCTTCTGTAAGAACTCTGGTTGTTTCTTGGAAAGATGCCGCAGATATAAAAGAGCGAGTTTGCAACGATGCCTTTGTAATTCCTTGCAGAACAGGATAAGCAACTGCAGCGACTCCTCCTTCTTTTATAACCCTATTATTTTCTTCTTCGAAGTCAAGATGATCCACCTGCTCTCCTGTCAGGAAAGTCGTATCTCCTGGAGAAGAGACTTTCACTTTCTGCAGCATCTGTCTTACTATAATTTCGATGTGTTTATCGTTAATTTTTACGCCTTGCAACCGATAAACATCTTGTATTTCGTTTATTAAATAATCAGCGAGAGCCTCTACACCAAGAACTTGCAGAATATCGTGAGGAGCCTTTGTTCCTTCCACTAAAATATCGCCTTTGACGACGAGATCTCCTTCTTTTACAGCTGCCTGCCTCCATCTTGGTACAAGATACTCAATCGGTGAAGCATTTTCATCTTGCGGACGAACGACTATTCTTTTTTTGCCTTTATAATCTTTTCCAAACTCTATTCTTCCATTTAACTCACTAATTATCGCTGGATCTTTTGGCATTCTAGCTTCAAATAGCTCAGAAACTCGAGGCAAACCGCCAGTGATATCTCTAGTTTTGGAAGATTCTCTCGGTATGCGTGCTAAAACGTCGCCTACTTTGACTTGATCTCCGTTTTTTACCGAAATTGTGGAATCAACTGATAGAATATACCTAACTTCCTGACCATTAGGTAGTAGAATTGGATTTCCATTATCATCTGCTAATATAATTCTTGGTTTCATCTCTGAATATCTGGCTTGCTGATGCCAATCGGCGACTACGTATGTAGAAACCCCCGTCGATTCATCAATAGCTTCTTTTAGAGAAATTCCTTCTATTAAGTCTATATATTGGACATTTCCCTCTTTTTCACAGATTATAGGAGAAGTAAAAGGATCCCAATCAGCTAATTTGTTTCCTTTTTCCACTTTTTGACCATTGTCAACATACAGTCTTGCTCCGTATGGAACCTTGTGATTTGCTTTCTCTTTTCCGTTGGCATCTAAAAGAATAATCTCTGTATTTCGATTCATAACAATCTTATACCCGTCACTGTTCTTAACGTTTTTTTCATTGCGGAGACAAACAACACTATCGTAGACTGCGTCAATAGACGACATCTCGGTACCTTTTTGCGCCGTACCTCCGATATGGAAGGTACGCATAGTAAGCTGAGTTCCAGGCTCTCCTATGGATTGCGCTGCAATGACGCCAACCGCTTCTCCAATATTGACCTTCTTTCCTCTGGCCAAATCTCTCCCATAGCAATTAGCGCATATCCCATTTTTACATTCGCAAGTAAGGACAGATCTAATGCGAATCGTGTTAATACCAGCCGCTTCGATCTTTTTTACGTTTTTTTCCTCTATTAATTCTCCAGATTTTACTATTATTTCACTAGTGGATGGATCAATCACGTCATCTGCCACTGTTCTACCTAAAACCCTTTCTGTAAGGGGAGAAACCACATCTCCTCCTGAAACGATATCTTTAATAACTATGCCTTTTTTAGTTCCACAATCGTCTTTTACCACTACGCAATCTTGAGCGACGTCCACCAAACGACGTGTTAAGTATCCGGAATTAGCAGTTTTGAGCGCTGTATCCGCCATACCCTTTCTGGCTCCGTGAGTTGAAGTAAAATATTCCAAAACGGTCAGACCCTCCTTAAAATTGGAAACAATTGGAGTTTCGATAATCTCTCCAGACGGCTTAGCCATTAATCCGCGCATACCTGCCACCTGTCTCATTTGTGCTATTGATCCCCTAGCACCAGAATGAGCCATCATATACATAGCATTAATCGGTTTTCCAACTTCTATTTTTGATATGTTATTCATCAACGCGTCGGCAACTTTATCGCCACACACTGCCCACGCGTCTACAACCTTGTTGTAGCGTTCTCCGGAGGTAATCAAACCGTCAAGGTATTGTCGTTCGTACTCAGATACGACCTTTCTAGTAGCTTTTACTATCTCCTCTTTTTCAGAAGGAACTACAAGATCTTCTTTTCCATAGGAAATTCCTGATTTAGTAGAATAGAAAAATCCAAGATCTTTCAATTTATCAGCAAAAACTACCGTGCTTTTTTGTCCGCAAACATGATAAATTTTCTCCACAACAGCGGCTGACTCTTTGTTCGTAAGTAAACGATTAATTAAGCTGAACTCGATGTCAGGGTGTTGCGGAAGAATCTGAGATAAAATCATTCGCCCAGGCGTCGTGTCAACTGTAATAGTCTTTTTAGTGCCATCTTTCATAATCTGATTGTACCTGGCCTTTATCTTTGCATGGAGACTAACTACTTTGTTCTCTAAAGCATACTCGATCTCTCCTATCGAAGAGAAAGCCATTCCTTCTCCTGGTTCTCCCTCTTTTTCTAAGGTAAGATAGTATATTCCTAGAATAATATCTTTTGTTGGAAGAATAATCGGTTTTCCACTTGATGGACTTAAAATATTGTTGGTGGACATCATAAGAATACGAGATTCTAATTGGGCCTCCAAAGACAAAGGAACATGAACGGCCATTTGGTCGCCGTCGAAGTCCGCATTAAAAGCAGCACAAACCAGGGGATGTAATCGGATAGCTTTTCCTTCCACTAAAACAGGCTCGAAAGCTTGGATTCCTAGTCTGTGTAAGGTAGGAGCACGATTTAACAAAACCGGGTGTTCTCGTATTACTTCTTCTAGTATATCCCAAACTTCCGGTTTTTCTTTCTCTATCATACGCTTTGCAGCTTTCAATGTAGTAGCAAGACCATATTTCTCGAGCCTGGAATAGATAAAAGGCTGGAAAAGCTCGAGAGCCATCTTTTTAGGAATACCACATTGATGCAATTTTAATTCCGGACCAATTACAATGACAGAACGGCCGGAGTAATCAACTCGTTTTCCAAGCAAATTCTGACGGAATCGCCCCTGTTTTCCTTTGAGCATATCTGAAAGTGACTTTAATGGACGTTTCCCTGTTCCAGTAATTACTTTTCCTCGACGACCGTTATCAAACAAAGCGTCAACGGCTTCTTGAAGCATTCTCTTTTCATTTTTTACGATAATCTCCGGAGCCTTTAATTCTAACAATCTTTTCAATCGATTATTACGATTAATAACACGCCTATAAAGATCATTTAAGTCAGAAGTAGCAAACCTTCCACCATCAAGCGGGACCAATGGGCGCAGTTCTGGCGGAATAACTGGAATACATTCCATAATCATCCACTCTGGACGAGTATTCGAACTCAAAAAAGACTCAATTGATTTTAGCCTTTTTACTAATCGACGACGTTTCATATCGGAATTAATAGTTTTTAATTCCAGACGCAGTCTGTCTTTTTCTCCTTTTAGGTCGATATTAGCAAGTACTTTCCTGAGTGCTTCCGCTCCAATTCCCGCGCTGAAAGAATCACTGCCATAGTCATCTTGAAATTTATAATATTCTTCCTCTGAAAGAAATTGATACTGTTTAAGAGGAGTTAATCCAGGATCGATAACAACGTAACTTTCGAAATACAAAACTTTTTCCATTTCGCTGGATGTCATATCAAGAAGTAGAGCAATCCTACTTGGTGGTGACTTGGTAAACCATATATGCGCTACAGGAGAAGCGAGTTCTATGTGTCCCATACGTTCCCTTCTAACTCTAGAATGAGTAACTTCGACTCCGCATTTCTCGCATATAATTCCTCTGTATTTCATACGTTTATACTTACCACAAAGACATTCGTAATCTTTTACCGGACCGAATATGCGAGAACAAAACAATCCATCTCTTTCGGGTTTGAACGTTCTGTAATTAATTGTTTCCGGCTTTTTAACCTCGCCAAATGACCAAGATTTTATTCTTTCTGGGCTAGAAATCGATACTTTAATTGTATCAAAACTATTTAAATCGCTTATCGGCTGTCCGAAAATTTTCTGTAATTGATTCATTATGCGATATCCTTTTCAATAGAGTTTGATTCAGTTGCCTTTTTCGTAACTTCTTGTTGGAATTCAAAATTCAATCCAAGACCACAAAGTTCTTTCATGAGAACATTGAAAGACTCTGGAATACCAGGAGTGATATTCTCATCACCTTTAATAATAGATTCGTACGCTTTTGTTCTTCCTGTAACATCGTCAGATTTTACAGTTAACATCTCCTGCAAAGTATAAGCCGCACCATATGCCTGCAGTGCCCATACCTCCATTTCTCCGAATCTTTGTCCTCCAAATTGCGCCTTTCCACCAAGAGGCTGTTGCGTAACTAGACTATATGGACCAATAGAACGAGCATGAATCTTATCATCAACCATATGATGTAACTTTAGCATATATATACAGCCAACCGTTACTTTTCGATCAAATTCAACTCCTGTTCGTCCATCTATGAGAGTGACTTGCCCTGATCTATCTAATCCACACTTCTCAAGAGCTTCGACAATGTCATGTTCTCGTGCTCCATCGAACACAGGAGTAGCTACGGGTATTCCATTAACAACGTTGGAGGTAAGTTCCGCAACCTCATAATCAGACATTTTATCGAGATCTCTTCGATCTTCCTTGCTGTCATATATGTCTTTCAATTGATTCCTTAGCGCTACCACTAATTCCTTATCATCCTGTATCTTCTCTATAGTGTCTCGAACTTTTCTTCCTAACGCCTTTGATGCCCAGCCTAAATGAGTTTCTAGAATTTGTCCGACATTCATTCTGGAAGTAACACCGAGAGGATTTAAAATAATGTCCAGTGGAGTTCCATCTTCCATATGAGGCATGTCTTCTACAGGAACTACCTTTGATACTATACCTTTGTTCCCATGCCTTCCTGCCATTTTATCGCCAGGTTGTAATTTTCGCTTATCTGCTACAAAAACTTTTATCATTTTGAGAATTCCAGGAGCTAGTTCATCGCCTTTCCTGAATTTTTCGACCTTTTCTTCGAATTTTGCGTTAAGCTTTTCTAGAATTTCATTGAAATCACCATGAAGTCTAGCGATATCAGTAGCGACTTCTTTATTCGACACCACTATTTGACGCCATTGTCCTTTTGTCATGGAATTCAGATATTCTTCCGTGATTTCACCTTTGCATTTTTCCGGCGCAGAAGAAACTTTCTGTCCCAATAACTTGTCATGCAATTTACTATAATATGTCGCTTCAAATATGGCTTTTTCCGCATTTAAATCATTTTTAAAATACTCAATTTCCTTCTGTTCTATAGCTAAGGCTCTCTCATCTTTACCTATACCGCATCTTGAGAAGATTTTGACATCAACCACAGTCCCGCAAACTCCTGGCGGTAACCGTAAAGATGTATCTTTCACATCGGCGGCCCTTTCTCCGAATATAGCGCGTAAAAGCTTCTCTTCCGGAGACATCATGGTTTCCCCTTTAGGGGTAACCTTTCCAACTAATATATCTCCTGATCTTACTTCCGCACCGATATGAACAATTCCAGATTCATCAAGATTTTTTAAAGCGTCATCTGCAATATTGGGAATATCCCTAGTAATCTCTTCATCGCCAAGTTTTGTATCGCGAGCGACTACCTCAAACTCTTCGATATGAATCGATGTAAAATAATCATCCTGAACTAAGCGCTCAGAAATAACTATTGCATCTTCAAAAGTATAACCATGCCAAGACATAAACCCGACTAATACGTTTTGTCCCAAAGCAAGCTCGCCTATATTAGTACCTGAGCCGTCTGCGATAACATCTCCAGCCTTAACTATATCGCCTTTTCTTACAAGCGGCCTTTGATTTAAACAAGTGCTCATATTGGATTTTTGGAATTTCCTCAGATTGTATATATCAACTCCAACGTTATAATCGTCGCCTGTTACTCGAACAACTATTCTGTCTGCATCGGCTTGATCGACAATACCATCACGCTTGGCAGCAACAACGACTCCAGAATCATTGGCGACAACAGCTTCCATTCCAGTGCCAACTAGAGGAGCTTCTGCTCTAATTAACGGGACTGCCTGCCTTTGCATGTTTGCTCCCATAAGGGCGCGGCTAGCGTCGTCGTTTTCCAAAAAAGGTATCAACGAAGCTGCTGTTGAAATAATCTGTTTAGGGGATACATCCATAAAATCAATGGATTTATTTTGAGAGTTAACAAAGTCTCCATTTTTTCTACAGACAACGAATTCATCTTTAAAATAACCATCTTCTGCAATAGAAGCGTTAGCTTGAGCAATTGTGTATTTCCAGTCATCGACAGCTGAAAGATATATGACATCATCCGTAACTTTTCCATTTATGACTTTCCTATATGGAGTTTCGATGAAACCATATCTGTTGATTTTTGCAAAAATAGCCAATGAATTAATTAATCCAATATTTTGTCCTTCCGGAGTCTCAATAGGACATATACGACCATAGTGAGTAGTATGAACGTCTCGCACATCAAAACCAGCCCTATCACGTGTTAAACCTCCTGGACCTAATGCTGATATGCGTCTTTTATGGGTAATTTCTGCTAGAGGATTGGTTTGATCCATAAATTGAGATAGTTGAGATAATCCAAAAAACTCCCTGATGGCAGAAGATACTGGCTTTGCATTTATTACGTCGTTAGGAACAGCGTTCTCTATATCAATAGATCCTATTCTCTCTCTTACAGCTCTCTCCATTCGCGCTAAACCTATCCTAAACTGATTCTCTATCAGCTCTCCGACAGATCTAACTCTTCTGTTGGCCAAATTATCTATATCATCAACAGTACCTACACCATCTTTCAACTGGTGAAGGATCTTGATAATTTTGAGAATATCGTCCTTGGTAAGAATACCCAGATTTTCTGGCTTATCTGATCCAATACGACTATTCATTTTCACTCTTCCGACAGCTGATAAATCGTAACGATCTGGATTGAAAAACATATTGCGAAACATTTCTTGAGCACTATCGACGGTTGGTGGTTCACCAGGACGCATGATCCTAAATATCTCGAAAAGTGCTTCTTCACGATTGGTACATTTGTCATACACTAAAGTATTGCGAATATAAGCTCCAACTTCTGTGTAATCTATATTAAGTACCGAAAATCTATCAGTATACTGTAATATTTTAGCGATAAGATCCTCAGATAATTCATCACCTGCTTCAGCGATCACGATTCCGTTGCTAGGATCTATTATATCAAATGCATTATATTTTCCGGATAGATCTTCGCTAAAGACAACAATTCTTTTTAATCCGTCGTCTTTTAATTTTTTTGCGATAGAAGATGTAATTTTTTCTCCTGCGGACGCTACAACTTTTCCAGTTTCCGCATTTATTAAATCTTTCTCTAATTTAATTCCTTTCCATTTAATCGGATCATACTCGATAGAAAGAAGTCCATTGCCATTATGCTGAATTTCATAATTAGTATAAAAATAAGAGAGGATCTCTTCTCGATCCATCCCATAAATTTCCGAGGATTTAAATATCTTATCAGCGCTCTTCTCTTTTTCTTCTTCCGATCTCTTTGAATCCAAAGCCATGAGCAAAGTTGAAGCTGGAATTTTACGCTTCCGATCTATTCTTACAAAAATTAAATCCTTCGCATCGAATTCGAAATCTAACCAGGTTCCTTTGTACGGAATAACATGAGCAGCGAACAAATATTTTCCAGAAGTATGGCTTTTTCCGTTATCATGATCAAAAAACACTCCAGGTGAACGCTGCATCTGTGATACAACTACTCTTTCGGCTCCATTAATTATAAAAGTCCCATCCTTTGTCATTATAGGAAGATCGCATATGTAAACATCCTGCTCTTTTATATCTAGTATACTTCTTTTCTCAGTATCGTTATCAGACTCCCAAATAATAAGCCGAAATACTGCACGCAAAGATGCTGCATATGTTAATCCTCTGTTTCGGCATTCATCCTCTGTATATTTTGGTTCATCGAAGTGATAATCACAGAAATCTACCTGGGCACGTCCGGCTACATCGGTTATTGGGAATATAGAACGAAAAGACTCTCTCAGTCCAATGTCTTCCCTAAGGCCCTCCATACTATCTGAGTGTAAAAAACTATTGTATGAAGATCTTTGTAACTCTATTAAATTAGGGAGCTTCGCGACTTCTTTAATTCGACCAAAATTTTTTCTAAATCTCTTTCGTTGGGTGAAAGTCCTAACCATATTAATACTCCTGTAAAATCAGCTGAAATTAAGCAAAAATAGCATCCGCCCAAAATTTTAAGACAAAAAAACACATTTAGAATATATTGGCGTACGGAAAAAAACAAGTACACTTGAAAAAAAATGAGTTATCCTGTACAAAATTACGTTTTTATAAAATTAACTTTCTCAGTGGTGATATCTTTTATGGAATATAAAGTTGGAGAAATTGGTCAAAGGCCTTGGGGATATTGGAAAGTTGAAGAAGTTGGTTTGGGGTTCATAAAAAAAACCATAGTAATTAACTCAGGAGCTTCTTTGTCCTTGCAATCGCACGAATATCGCTCAGAAAAATGGGAAATAGTTTCGGGAATTGCTGAGGTAACTGTTGGCTATAATGTTTTTTCTCTAAAAGAAGGTGAGAAAACAGAAGTTCCAATACGGGTGATTCATCGGCTTAGGAACATTGGAGACACTCCTTTAACGATAAAAGAGCTTCAGCTTGGAGAAATACTAGACGAAGACGATATTATTAGATATGAAGACTCGTATGGAAGATGCAAAACCGAAGTTGGACAAAGGATTATATTTCTAGCTGATATGGACGGTACATTAACGCCGGCGCGTCTTCCTATGACAAAAGAATTTGCTTCTTTTTTCGAGAAATTTATAGCAGACAGGGTTTTTTACATAGTTTCAGGGTCGGATTATAAAAAAATACAGGAGCAAGTTCCGATGCGGATTCTTACCAAGGTAACGGGAGTCTACGCATCCATGGGAAACGAGTTTTATGAAAGGGGAAACTTAATTTATAAAAACGATTTTGTTCCTAAAAGATCTTTGCTTGAAAAATTAGAAGCTTTCCGCAAAAATACAAAGTACTCCTTAAAATTATATCAGAACTATATAGAAAAAAGATGCGGAATGATTAATTTTAGCGTTCTTGGTCGAGATTGTCCCTATGAAGCTCGAATAGAATATAGTAATTGGGATAAAAAGAGTGGGGAACGAGCAAAAATCGCTGAAGAATTATCTGCAGATTATCCAGAATATGATATTTCAGTGGGAGGAAATATCAGCATAGACATTGTTCCGTATGGATTTGGGAAAGATCAAGTTGCGACTAGACTACGCAATGTCTATAAAGCAGAGAAAGTAGTATTCATGGGCGATCGTACGGAAAAAGGAGGCAATGATTATTCAATCGCACAGAAATTGCTCATCCTAGGAAACGCTGAAATTATTGCTGTTAACGGACCAGACGATGTAATAAGAATTCTAAAGGAGAAATATGAATAAATATTATATAGTTAGTGGAGGATTCGATCCAATCCATGAAGGACATATTGAAAACATACAAGAAAGCTGGATGAGATCTGATGGAGTAATAGCTCTTGTTAATTCAGATGATTGGTTGTGCCGAAAAAAAGGTAACAATTTCATGAGTTTTTCTACTAGAAGTACGATAGTTAAAAGCATAAAAGGCGTTATGGACGTAATAGAATTCGATGATTCAGATGATTCTGCTTGCGATGGCCTTCGACGTGCCAGAACAAAATATCCCAACGATATATTAATTTTTGCGAAGGGTGGAGATAGAACCGCCGACAATATCCCGGAAATTGGGGTATGCGATGAGCTAGGAATAGAAATAAAATATAATATCGGGTTTTCTATTTCAGGGAAATCAAAACCCAATTCATCTTCTCGGATCCTGAATAAATATATAGATAAATGTTTAAAAAATGAGAAAACTTAAAATCCTCTTTGATGGGCAACAATTAGCTAAAGCTTTCATTCAAAAGCAAACGGGGATTTTTAGAGTGAGTGATGAAATATTCAGACGTTTTGCCCAACGTACGGATGTTGATCTTTCATTTCTGATGACAAATTATAAAGGAGAACCAGAAAAATATCTGGAAAGTATCGGGCATCCGGAAATTCAGATCGTACGAATGCCACAACTATTCAGGACTACTAAATATAAAACGCTAATACATAAAGCATATTACGGTTTTTTACGATTAGTAATGCCGTTCTTTTATAATGACATTCTTCGTAGTTTTGATTTATATTTTTCTCCTTATCCTCCAATTTCGCCTATTGTATATAATAGCGGAATTAAAACAGCTTGTATCTGTCATGATGTAATACCGCTTCAATTTCCGCATTTTGCGTTTGTTTACAAAAATGAAAATTTCTCAAACTACGTAAAATACCTTTCCGCAGACCGTATATTCTTCGTTTCGAATTCAGCGCGCAGAGATTTTTTAACATATCGTCCCGATTTTCCTTTTGAGAAAACAGTTGTTACATACCTAGGGATTGGTAATATAACCAACTTTGGCGTAAATCCCTTGGTATATAAAAAGTATAAAATACCACGAGAAAAGTATATTTTTGTGCTTTCAGAAAGTAATCCGCGCAAGAATTTTCCTCATATTATAAAGAGTTTTGTGAAATACATCGAAGATTGCGGCGACAAAAGAACCAATCTCGTTATAGGAGGGAAAAAGCTTTTACAATATGATTATTCCGAAGGCATTGAGGAACTGCTTCGCCAATATGAAGATAGGATAATAATAACAGGACACATATCTGACGATGATCTGAGTACGCTTTATACTAATGCAAGCTTGTTTTTATATCCTAGTCTTTATGAAGGATTCGGATTACCGCCACTTGAAGCTATGAATTATGGAGTTCCAGTAATTGTCGCGAATAATTCTTCCCTTCCTGAAGTATGCGGAGACGCTGCGCTATACGTGTCTGGATTTAGCGTAGCCGAAACAGCGGCGACCATTGAAAAAATTCTTTCTGATTCTTTGTTATCCAGTATTTTAAAAGAAAAAGGTCAAAAAAGAGCAGCAATGTTCTCATTCGACAAAATGGTTGAAGAGATAATGACGCATCTCTGGAAAATTTCCAATATCTCATAGAAACTTAAAAAATAAACTAAACATTGACTTCATAAATATGGAAAGAAATGGCTGCTAGAAAATTAAAACGCAACAAGAGGGGGAATGATTTTTACTAGATTAATCTGATTGCGCTGTCTTTTCAGAATTTCCATTTTAAATCCAGATAAAATATAAATTTGTCCAATATCTGGAATCTTTCTAACTTCATGCATGATGTACCCTCCGATTGTAGCTGCTTCCTCTGGAATATTCCAATCAAATTGCCGGTTAAGATCCCTGACCGGCGTAGATCCCTCAACTATGACCGTACCATCCGTCTGAACTTTTATTCCACTTGTTAGAGTATCGTATTCGTCAACTATTTCTCCGACGATTTCTTCTAGAATATCTTCCAAGGTAATACAACCAAGAAGATCTCCGTATTCATTGACTACCAAAGCGAAATGTTCTCTTTTCTCCTTAAAATTTTGTAACTGATCTAAAAGATGAGTCGTTTCCGGAATAAACCACGGAATTGACATCAGCTGATTAATTTTTATCTTTTCTAAATTTCCATTAGCTAACTGCAACGCACTGAAGAAAGCTTTAGTTTTTAGAATACCGACTATATTCTCCGGATTGTTTTTCCATAAAGGAATGCGAGAAAAAGGACAATATGCTAATTCCTCCGCCATTTTATCTATTGGCAGCGAAATACTGATAGTCTTGAGATTTTTTCTATGAACCATGGTGTGATTTACAGAAATATTTTCTAAATCCAATATGCCTTTTAACATGCTCTTTTTTTGGGATTCTTCTTTATCTCCTTCCGATGGATGCATTTCAATGGCTCCGCGCAACTCTTCATCAAGTGGTTCTGGAGTACTTTCTGCCTCAGCATTTACGCCTATTAATTTTAACGTGGATCTGGCACACATTTCTAAAACAGCGGTTACTGGTTTTAATAAAGTCACTATTTTCGAAACGATTGGGCCGACAAATAAAGCGAAAGGAATTGTAAATCTTATCGCTAGCATTTTGGGAAAAATTTCTGCATAAATTACTGATAAAAAAGCAATTGCAGTCTGTAGAATAGTACCAATAGCTGTACTCAGATATTTTACTGCAAATAAAGTGCCAACAATTGGTATCAGGTATAAAACAAATTGATTAAGAACCAGTATCGTACTGAGAGAAGTAGACATATTTTTTTGAAGAGAGATGACTTTTTTTGCTCTTTCATCGCCATTTTTAGCTATGTGATATAGATAGGCGCGCGACACGCTCATAACCGCCGTTTCTGTGCTTGAAATAAAACCAGCTAGAGCTATTAAAGAAATTATTGTTAATATGAAAAGAGCATAAACCATTACTTTAGGAACATGGAGAAAATTTTTATTGGAAACAACTGCCTACACACACAGTTTTTTTATCCATTCTATAACGCTCTTAGTGTATTATAACTTCTGGCAGTGGTAAAGGGCTATGCATAACTTCATCGAATTATTTATAGAACATTTGAAAAGTGAAAGAAATTCTTCGAAAAATACTATACAATCATATACTCTGGACCTTATGGATTTCTCAAAAAATGTAGATTTATGCGCTGAAATTACGGAGATAAATATTGTATCATATCTGTCGTTCTTGAAAGAGCAACATCTTCAAATATCAACAATTAACAGGAAGTTGTCGGCTTTGCGACAGTTTTTTAAATTTCTATGTTTAGAAGAATATATTAATTCTGATCCGATGAAATTTATTCAACAACAAAGGCAGAGAAGAGCTCTTCCCAAAGTTTTAAGCGAAGAAGTTGTTCAAAAATTGCAACATAGTACCGACTTACTGGAATATAGTGAAAAAATTAGAGCGGACCTAATTTTATATCTTCTTTATGGTAGTGGATTGAGAGTAAGCGAGTTGATATCTATAAAACGTAACGCCATTGTCAATCCAAAATTTATCAGAATATTTGGAAAGGGTAGTAGAGAAAGAATAGTACCTTTATCCGGCAAAGTAATGTTGTTGCTTGAAGAGTGGTATACTGTTTGCAAAGATTCTATATGGGTTTTTCCATCCACTAATCCACTAAAGCCTATTACTAGGCAGCGTGTTTTTCAAATATTAAAAAAAATTGCGGCAATAGCTGGAATTGAAAATATTTCACCTCACGTTTTGCGTCATGCCTTTGCCACGCATATATTGGACAATGGAGCAGATCTTTTGAGCGTAAAGAAAATGCTAGGACATCAGGATATAGCGACAACGGAAATATACACACATGTGTCTCGTAAGAAATTAAGAGAAACTGTAAAGAAGTACCATCCTCTTTCTTCTTGATAAATTCTGACTTTGTAAATAACCGTAGTTTGGCATATCGATAATGAGAAAATATAATTGTACAATTGGGCCTTAAGAAAAAATTAATCTTTTGTGCCTAAAATAATAAAACTGTTGCGAAAAATTGTTTTTTTGCTTTTTCTAATTAAAAAGCATTTTTCAGTGGTTCCTGGACGAAAGGAGAGGGAATGGATTTCTCTAAGAAATACCGAGGAAGCGTTGCGATAGAGGCCGCTCTCACGCTTCCCGTAATATGCATGCTGATATTTTTCATTATTGAAGTAGCGAAGCTTGGAAATGTTCAATCGGCAATAGATGCAATTGCATTGGAAATGTGTTTTGATTTTATGGCGGCTAAAAAAACAGACGATTTTGAGTCCATAGTATTGAAACACATTCCGTCCTATATTTCTCCTGAAACCATAACCTGGTATTTTTCTGTCTATCCCGATTTGGATGAAATGAATAGTTCATCGCCATTCGGGGGAGAAGAAGTTTATTGGCCACAATCCGAAAATAGTAAAAAAACTGATGGATATGTGAATAATGATAGGCAGAATGGATTCTTAGCTGAAACGACAAGTATACAACTTAATAATTACAAACATCCTGAAACTAGTTTTACTTCCAAAGATAGTGTTATTAGTTCTACTGCTTCTTCTAATATCGGCGGAAAGGCTTTTGTTCTGACAGTAGTATGTGATTACAAATTCTCTAGCGACTTTGTAAAATTGCTTTTTGGTGGTGGGTCCAATACTGTAGATGGGAAAAACCCAAAATTTCTAATCTGGGGAAGATATGTCGGAGTTTGCAGCTAGATTCGCGAATGTTTTTTGCAGACTCAATTATTTCGCGTTAAAGCATGAAAAATGTTATAATATTTTTCGCTTTAAAAACTTGCTTTTTATATCGCAACATAGTCTATTATAATATCTTATTAGACGGAAAACCTTTTATTAAGGAGTTCTACAAAGCAGATGGCTGTATTCAGAGATTATATCATGAGTGTTTATTTTTAGATGAAGAAAAATGGAATTTAAACTGATAAAATTTGACAATATTACAGAAGGTAGAAGTTCTTTAATTTCCCTCGAGGAGATGAAAAATATTCCTTTCAAAATAAAAAGAGTATACTACATATATGGCCTAAAGCCAGACGAGGAACGGGGAAAACATGCTCACAAAAATCTTGAACAAGTATTAATTTGTTTGCACGGAAGCTGTACAATCATTTTGGATAACGGAAAAAATCGCAAGTTTGTAGATTTAAGTCATCCATGCGACGGTCTGTATATTGGAAGGAATATATGGAGAGAAATGAAAAATTTTACAGAAGGATGCGTTCTTTTAGTCTTGGCAAGCGAATACTACGACGAGAGCGAGTATATCCGCGATTATGATGAGTTTTTGAAAGCGTTATAGATATTTCTTAAGTATTAACTGCTCTGGAATTTTTATGATTCCATGGAATGGTTTCCGCAAGATGATTTATCCTAACTCTTTTCAAAATTGTTTACATGACCGTTTAAAATAAATACTGCTTCTTCGTTTGAAAAGGAGCATACTCCCTCTTCTACAACAATGGCGATAAAGCGTTCGGCTTGTGGTTTGAATATCTTTATCGTTCCCGGCTTAAGCGAGGTAATGATTGAAATATGATGTGGTAACAAGCACATTTCTCCTTCTAAAGCTGGTAGAACCACCTTATCTACCTCTCCATCAAAAAGCTTTTGATCAAGTTTTAGAACTTTAGCTTTCAAATTGCTGCTCCCATTTCGGTTGCTTTTTCATAAACATCTTCGACGGTTCCAACCATAAAAAACGCCATTTCCGGCAAATGATCGCATTCGCCAGAAATAATAGCGTTGAATCCTTTAATTGTATCGGATAAATTAACGAATTTTCCTTTCATACCTGTAAATACTTCGGCTACATGAAAAGGCTGAGATAAAAATCTTTGAATTTTCCTCGCTCTTGCTACTATTAATTTGTCCTCTTCAGAGAGTTCATCCATACCAAGAATGGCGATTATGTCCTGTAGCGATTTATAGCTTTGTAAAACTTTTTGCACTTCTCTTGCAACTCTATAATGCTCTTCTCCAACGACATATGGGGATAACATACGAGACGATGAGTCCAATGGATCCACAGCAGGGTATATTCCAAGCTCGGAGATTTTTCTACTCAAAACGGTAGTCGCATCTAAATGAGAAAACGAAGTGGCTGGCGCTGGATCTGTAAGATCGTCTGCAGGAACATAAATCGCTTGTACACTGGTAATAGAACCTTTAACGGTACTTGTTATGCGCTCTTGTAGCTCTCCCATATCTGTGGACAAAGTCGGTTGATACCCAACCGCAGAAGGAGTCCTTCCCAATAATGCTGAAACTTCCGAACCAGCTTGGGTAAAACGGAATATATTATCGACGAATAGCAAAACGTCTTGTTGTTCGTAGTCTCTGAAATATTCCGCTAGAGTAAGACCGGTTAGAGCTACTCTCGCTCTTGCTCCAGGAGGTTCGTTCATTTGCCCATATACCAAAGCGGCTTTTGAATCTTCTCCTTCAAGGCTTATTACTCCAGACTCGATCATTTCATGATATAGGTCATTTCCCTCTCGAGTTCTTTCTCCTACACCAGCAAAAACAGAACATCCACCGTGGGCTTTAGCAACGTTATTGATCAATTCTTCTATCAAAACTGTTTTACCAACTCCTGCTCCTCCAAATAGACCTATTTTCCCACCTTTCGCGTAGGGGGCGAGAAGATCCACGACTTTTATTCCAGTTATTAAAATTTCGCTTTCCGTTGCTTGCTCTACGAAAAGAGGAGCATCTCTATGAATTGGTAGAACCATTTCCGAATTTACTGGACCCCTATCATCTATTGGTTCTCCGATGACGTTTATAATTCTCCCTAATAGATGTTTCCCAACGGGAATCTCTATCATCTTGCCGGTATCCGTTACTTTCTGACCTCTATAAAAACCGTCGGTAACATCCATGGCTATTGTCCTTACAGTATTTTCTCCCAGCTGTTGAGAAACTTCCAAAACAATTTTTTTCCCTTTATCATTAGTCGTTTCCAGTGCATTCAATATATTAGGGACTCTTTTTTCAAAGACGACATCAACGACAACTCCTAAAATTTGAGATATATATCCTTCATTAGTCTCCATTTTATTATCCTTTCGCTATGGCTGCTGCTCCGGAAATTACTTCCACTAATTCCTGTGTAATACCGTATTGTCGTGTTCTATTATACTTAATCTTTAGCTCGGATAGCATATTATCCGCGTTTCTTGTAGCGTTATCCATAGATGTCATGCGAGAAGCTTGCTCTCCGACTATACTTTCTAAAGAAGCTTGATAAAGTTGTACGGAAATGTTGTAAGGAACGATAGTTTGAAGAATCTCGTTTAGGTTTGGTTCAAAAATCGTTTCGGTTTTATCAGGATTATGCTCGCATTCCAGCGGAATAATATCCTTAATCTCTATTTCTTTGGATAAAGCCGAACGGCACTTAGTATAAATTAATGACACTCGATCAATTTTGTGAGAAGAAAAATCTGAGATAATTTTTTTCGCTAATTCTTGAGAATTATTTAGTAAATTTTGGCTTTTATAAAAATTGTCAGCCAATTCTATGGTATCGTTTTTCTGTAAGACATGCCGAAAAGCATCAAATAGTTTTATACCCACGCAGATTAAATGAACTTTTTTCTTTTCAACATAAATATCTCGAATTTTTTCTCTTGTTGCTTTAAAAATAATATTATTGAAGCTTCCACATAGTCCTTTATCGGAGGCAAAAACGACGAGCATATGAGTATCTATGGAATCTCTCCCACAAAATAGCTCGCAGGTAGTATTTAGAAACCCACGATGAAGCTTGGTAAGTATAGCTCGTAATTCTTTAGCATATTCTCCGGAAACACGCGCTTTTTGTTCAGCTTTTTTTAATTTTACACCTGCCACAAGTTTCATTGCAGCAGTAACTTTCCGAATAGATTGAACAACGCTTATTTTATCGCGAAATTCTTTTAAATTGGCCATTAGTGGTCCTGATTTTCTTTCTTAAAGTCGTTTAAATATTTCGTTAATATCTTTTCCAACTTTTTGTTAATTTCATCTGAAATCTTTCTATTGTCGCGGATATCCGACAATAAATCTGAATTTTCACTCTTCATTCGTTTCAATACGTATTTTTCAAACGGACAAACTAATCGTAATTCTATCTCGTCCAAATACCCATTAACTCCGAGATAAATACTGACAACTTGTTCTTCTATCACCATTGGAGAATATTGCTCTTGTTTTAAAAGCTCTGTTAATCTTTCTCCTCGTGCGATTAGTTGCTTTCCAGATTGATCTAAATCCGAAGCGAATTGAGCGAAGCTTGCCATTTCTCTATACTGCGCTAATTCCAATTTAATTTTTCCAGACACTTGCTTCATGGATTTTGTTTGAGCTGCCGATCCCACACGACTTACCGATTGTCCTACGTTAATCGCTGGACGTATACCTTTATAGAATAAGTCATTTTCAAGAAAAATTTGGCCATCTGTAATGGAAATGACGTTTGTGGGAATGTAAGCAGACAAATCTCCAGCTTGGGTTTCAATAATCGGAAGAGCCGTTAGAGAACCACCACCTTTAGAATCATTTAGTTTTGCCGCTCTTTCTAATAATCTAGAATGCAAATAAAAAACATCTCCCGGATATGCTTCTCTTCCCGGTGGTCGTCTTAATAACAACGACATCTGTCGATATGCAACTGCGTGTTTAGATAAATCATCATAAATAATAAGCGCATGCATTCCATTATCTCTGAAATACTCGCCGATTGTGCAACCAGTGTATGGAGCAAGATATTGCATGGTCGCCGCTTCGGAAGCAGTAGCCGCTACGATAGTAGTATACTCCATCGCTCCTAATTCTGTAAGAGTCTTAACAATCTGAGCAACGGAAAATCTCTTCTGCCCTATAACAACATATACGCAATATAGTTTTTCTTTTTCGATATTTTTCTCGAAAGCATTCTTTTGATTTATAACGGTATCTATTGCAATTGCAGTCTTTCCGGTTTGTCTGTCTCCAATAATAAGCTCTCTCTGTCCTCTTCCTATTGGAACTAGTGCATCAATTGCTTTCAAACCAGTTTGTACCGGCTCGTGAACTGATTTTCTTTCAATAATTCCGGGAGCTTTAATATCAACCGGCTTGAATTCTTCCGCTCTTATAACGCCTTTTCCATCAATAGGGTCTCCAAGCGCGTTCACTACGCGTCCCAGAAGACTTTTTCCAACAGGTACTTTCACAATGTCTCGAGTCCGACGTGCTTCCATTCCTTCATGAACTTCACGATCTTCCCCGAATAAAACAACGTCAACTGTATCTTCTCCGAGATTTAGAGCCATACCTTTGATTCCAGAACTAAAGACGACCATTTCTCCCATGGTAACATCGTCCAATCCGTATATTTTAGCTACACCATCTCCAACAGATATAACGCGTCCAACTTCAATAAATTCTGGACCTGGATCAAAATTTTCTATGCGCTCTTTAATTATAGATGTAATTTCAGAAGGTTTAATTTTCATAATTATCTCCTTTAATTGCGCTATGTAGACGCAAAAGCTTAGACTTTAAAGAATAATCCAGAATTTTAGAATGAAATCGAATTGTTATTCCGCCTATAAGAGAGGGATTACAGCTATATAAACAATTAATTTCTCCTCCAAAAACTTCTTGGAGATTTTTCTGCAACTTTTTCTTCTCTACCGCCGAAAAACTTTTTGCATAATCTATATAAAATGTTTTTTTCCCTTCCATCTTTTCAAGAAAACCTGAAAACTCATCACAAATTTCTGCTATGCGTGATAATCTTTTATTTTTATGCAGCAACTTAAGAAAATTTTCTGTTTGCTTGGAAAGCTTAAGACATTTTTTTAGATGGAAAATAAATTCTTCTCCTATCTTGGATATCAAGGAGGCTTTTTGCAAATATTTATCGTAGTTATCTATAGCGAAAATGTATTTTTTTATAGAATCCATTTCTTTCACTATTGTGACCTCTTTTCCGGAAGATACAGTAACCTTATAGAGAGACTTCAAATATCGATTAACTAAAAAATCCTTAATTTCTAAATTGTGACCACTCACTGCAGTTTGTCCCAATAATTTTGAGCATTATATCATCGATTGCGTAATATCATAGGCTTATTTTTTCCTGGGAATTCTATGCCAGATAATTTCTGCAGCTTTCAAGATTTTTACACTTTTATTCAGCATATTTTTTCCATAGGAAACGTAGGTATCTTCCACATCGCTGTGTTGCAACTTACACAATATCGTTTTTTCGTTATTCAGTTGGGCTATAACTGTTTTTCCTTCAAGATTTTTTAGATCATCTGCTTTTCCGGCCACACAATCGCCACGTTTATAACGAAAATTCATAAAATCTTCTATTACGATATGAAAAATCGCATCTTTATGCAGGTTAACGAAAAAACTTAGCTCTTTCCGAATATCTTCATCCAAAAAAGGAGGCAGTTTAAAAGAAATATCTTTTGCATTTTTCCATTCATTTTCGATACTTATAGTACTTTGCGTTTGTAAAAAAGACTTCTCTAAATTTCCCATCATTCGAGGAGGATCTCCTAATCCTGATAAAAGCCATTCGCTTGTGCAATTAATTCCTACTTTTCTAAGAGCCGTGCAAACTCTGATAGCGCCTTTTTCTGTTAATTCCACTCGCCCGCTTTCCCAAGTATCTATTGTGGAAGTGGCTATTCCTATTTTTTCATACAATTCCTGACGAGAAAATCCGGTCAAAGCACGCACCATACGTAGCCTACGGCCTTTTAGCTGCGCTTCCGTATAGACAATAGGGATAACCCTCTTTAACGCCGAATTAAATTCCATTGATTCTTCCTTGGAGGTTTTTATAAAACTTACCGTCCTAAAAATCAATTCTACTAAAATTTACTAAAATTTAAATACTAGAAAAACTTGGTTTTTCTGATTCTTTTGGGTGTAACGTTAAGAGTCTTTAACTTTCTATGCAATGCAGAACGTTCCATTTGTATGAATTCTGCTGTTTTTGATATATTGCCTGAAAATCGATCAATTTGAACTTTCAGATAATCCGTTTCAAAACACTCTTTAGCTTCTCTTATTGGAAGAGAAATTAGCTTTCCTACGTCCATTAGAGCAAATTTCTCTTTCGTATTTGAGCGTATTTCTGATGGTAAAATTTCCTCTCCAATTTCTGCGTCATCTTTGGCTCTAATTAAAGAACTTTCAATTACATTTTTAATCTGATGAATATTACATGGCCAATCATAAGCCTGGAGTATTGCAAGAGCGCTTTCTGAAATCTTGTTAGGTTTCAAGCCGAAAATAGCTTCTGAGTTAGACAGGTAATAATCTATCAGAGGAAGAATATCCTCTTTTCTATTTTTTATAGTAGGAATATCTATATTTATAACGTTCAAACGACAAAAAAGCTCTTGATTAAAACTAGAAGCAACATTATCGCAAGTGCTACTAATAACACGCACATCAGAGGATGAGCGCCTATTTCCAGCAAAGTAGAAACTCTGCTGAAGAAATTGCAATAACTTATTCTGACAATTTGCAGATAATTTCGTTATACTTTCTAAGTACAAAGTGCCGAGATTAGCTTTCTCGATTAATCCATATCTTTTTTCAGTACCAAATAATTCTTCTTCAAATTTTTCATCATCGGCGCATGTCACAACTATAAAAGGATAGGCTTTTCTCTGGGACTTTTTATGAATTTCAAATGCTAAGGAATCAGCCCCTATTCCTATTTTGCTTTTTATGAAAACACGACCGTTAGTTGGTGAAATTTTTTCAAGTAGTGCTTTTATCGACTGGGCAAATACGGATTTTCCGACAGCAAAAATGTCGGAGTTTAATCTGCCGTTTTTCAAGACTGAATTCTCGGTTTTTAGATCATAAAACTCAAAGGCTCTTTTAACGGTCAGCAGCAAGCGGTCGATAACAAATGGTTTTTCTATGAAATCAAACGCACCCTGCTTAAGTGCCTTAACTGCAGAATCGACACTTCCATGACCGGATATCATAATAACTGGAACGAAAATATATTTTCTTTTTAATTTTTCAAGAATCTTCAGTCCAGCCGACTCATCATTGCCTATCCATAAATCCAAAAATATCAAATCTGGAAGACTATCAGACATTAAAGAAAAAGCCTCTCTCTCATTTTCTGCTTGAAGAGTTCGATAACCTTCATCAGACAAAATATCAGACACTGAAGTGCGAATTTCTGCCTCATCATCTATTATCAGTATGCTTTTATTCTCCATTCAGGCAATCCCAACTTGGAATAGACATTTCTACTCTTGCTCCTCCATAAATACTATCTCCCAATGATAGCTCCCCTCCGTGATCTTGTACTATTTTCTTCACAATCGCCAGCCCCAATCCAGTTCCTTTAGGCATTAACGTAAAATAAGGAGTAGTCAACACCTCTTTTTTCCCCTCTGGTAAACCAGGTCCATTATCCTCAATCAATACTTTAATATGTTTTTCTCTTTGTTCCAATGATATCACAATTTTTTTATTTTCCTTTTCGATAGTAGCAAGAGCATTGATAGCGTTTTGTATTAAGTTTACTAGAGATTGATGTATTAACCTTTCATCGGCTCTAATAAACGCATTTTCTAGGTTTGGAGGAGAAAAAGATAGATCTATGTCTGCATTTATGTTCTGCATGAAAAATACAACTTCATTACAGATATCCGAAAAGTTGCATTTTTTTAATTGCGGTTTTGGTAATCTAGCAAAAAAATTAAATTCATTAAGTAATCTTTTAATATCTTCGACCTGTCGCATAATCACGTCGATTAACCCAGAAAAAGTGTCAGATTCATTAGTAATTTGCGAAAGATATTTACGCCTAATTCTTTCTGCAGCTAATTGTATTGGAGTAAGCGGATTCTTTATTTCATGAGCGACCCTTTCAGCTACTTCAGACCAGGCGGCTCTTTTATGTGCAATAGAGATTTCTGTTATATCATCAAAAGCGATTACCAGTTTATTTTCATCTTGAAAAGGAAGAGCTTTAATTTTTAAAGAAAACAATAAAACCTCGTTTTCTTTTCTAAACTGAATTTCTTTCTTTAAAAAGTTGATCTTCTCTGTGATTAGTTCATTTATTTCAGGGAAAATATTGCCGATATGTTCTCCGAAGATTATCTCTTTTCCTAGTAGTTTTTCCGCAGCGCTGTTCCAGATATAAATAACATTATTCTCTGTTCCTATAATTCCAGAAGAAACTCCAACGAGAACACTATTAATAAATTCAATTTTTTCATCAAGTTTCTGGTTTATCCCAACAAGTTCGGAGTATTGAGCGACATTTTTATCCATCATTCGATTGAAAGTTTCGCTCAATAAGCGTATTTCTTCATATTTTGAATTTTCAGTCGTTCTAGCCTTCTTATTTCCTTTTATGATGTCTTCGGCCGTATCAATTAAGTCGCTAATAGGATTTAGTATTCTTTCGGAGTAAACAAGCGCACTTAAAGCAGCTGCAATTAACAAAAAAATGCTCAGAATTAGAAATATAAAAACGAAAATAATTTCTAAAGTATTACGCTTCAGAGACAATTTATTGTATTCAACGTATGCTGTTTTCATATTATTTACTTCTAAAAGTAACTGAGAATCTATTTTTTTTGAAATTAATAGATATATTTCTGAAGGAATATACCGTAAAATGACTATATTCTCAGGCATTCCCGTTACAGTTTCATCTAAAACGATACCTTTCATTAAGGAAGATCTTGCCTTTTCCAAAATCGTATCATCGATGTTTAAGAAAAACAAAGAGACACTGTATTTCGAGTACGATATCGTGTCTAAATTTGCATTTAACAATACTGCAGAATCAGTTCCTTTTAAGTTACACCAATCGTCTAGTAAAGCTCCAATTTTTCTCGAAAAAGTATACTCGTCTATGAAGTCAATAAGTTCACTCGCCATATGATATTCGAGGACTTTTGAAATTGCTTCGCAATCGTCAAGCGCATTTTTTTTACAATGGTCTATATAAGATTCTGCAATTTTCAAGGATTGCCATAATGCCTCTTGATTACGCTTATTAAACCAAGACTCGATTCCTTTATGAAAAAATATGGCGGAAAAAAAACACATGCTAACGGATGGCACGATAGCCAAGAGCGTAAAAGTTACGACTAATCGCAACGTTATTTTTGATCCTTTTTTATACCGTTTTAACCACAGATTTATAAATTTATCGCACGTCAAAAAAAGCAATATCAGAATAAATACCGCATCCAAATATAAAGAAAAAACTACTGACGAAGAATTTTTATTGTAACTCTCCAGATCTGCTAATAACAAATATGTCGATAAACAGGAGCTTACAAAAAGGACGGAAAAAATATATATAAGCTTAATTTGTATTTTTGGTTTATCGATAAAATAAAATAACTTCTTAACGCCTATCATTTTCTCCCAAAATAGCCATTTTTTTTCGTAAAGTATTGCGGTTTATACCCAATATCTGGGCGGCTTTCTGTTGATTCCCTTTGGCATAATCCAAAGTTACACTAAATAAAATTCTTTCTACTTCAGTTAGGATACGGTTGTATAACCCGGGAGGAATATCACAGTTTTTGTGCATAGAAAAGTATCGTTCAATACATTTTTGAACTGTCTTAGGGAAAGTTGCATCTAAATTCTCTGATTGATTCAACATTTGATATCCTTTTGTTGCGTTAAGATAGCTTAAAATTGACTTTCGAAAAAGTCTTTAACGTAGCTTTTTATGAAATTAAGGTCTTCCGCTTGATTTATAACGTTCTTAAAATTTGAAGCTCCACTCATATTAGCACTATACTTACAAAAATGCTTGCGAAATATTTTAATTCCGCGCTCTTTTCCATAGAAATCCAGAACATGCTGAAAATGCTCCGAAATTATTGCGAATAACTCTTTAGTGGAAGGTGTAAAAAGAGCTTCTCCATGTAAGAAATTCATGATGTTCCCTGGAAGCCAAGGTTTTCCTATAGCTGCTCGTCCGATCATAACCCCTGTTGCATTTGATTCTTTTAGGGCTAAAGCTGCATCTTCGCAAGTTTTTATATCTCCGTTACAAAGGTACGGAATTTTAATTATATTTCTTAAATCTTTTATCGAAGACCAATTGGCTTTTCCTCCATACATTTGTTTGCGTGTTCTACAATGAACTGTAATCATTTGAATGCCTGCATTTTCGAATTTTTTAGCCAGAGAAAAGCAGTTTATATTTTCGTTATCCCATCCTAGTCGCATCTTAATAGTCACAGGAATTTTTACAGTTTTTACAATTGATTCAACTATTTTCAAGGCTAAATCCTCATCTTTCATTAGAGCCGCACCGGAATTGTTAGAAACGATCTTGCGGACAGGACATCCCATATTTATATCAATGGCATCTGCTCCTAGACTTTCATTGATAGTTGCTGATTCAGCCATATGTTGTGGATCAAATCCGACAATCTGAATTATTTTGAAGCTTGTATTACTATTTTTTAGTCTACTACGAGTTTTCTTATTTGATCTTATCAGAGCTTCACTAGAAATCATCTCCGAAACAGACGCAGTTATGTGGAATTTACCGGCGAGATCACGAAATGGAGCATCTGTAATTCCTGCCATTGGCGCTAAGAAGACTGGTATTTTTTCTTGAAAATTCATTCCTAGAATTCGACTCTTATGTCGTATATGGGATTTTCGAAAATGTTAACGGAAGGAGCAGAAGCAAAAAGCCAATTAGCAAAAATGACTTTATTTTTTTCTTTTATCTCGATGAAAGCATAGATTTCTTTATCATCTTCCGGGCTATTTTTGAATGCTCGTTTGAGTTTAATCTTTATTGAGCCGAACGCTTGTGGAACATTTAGTTTTATTTTGGATTTGTATACTTTTCCGCTGATTTTATCCAATATTTGCACATTGACATTGTCTATTTCTACAGGTTTTGTTTCCCAAATAGATTCAGAATCATCGATAGCATCATTCTCTTCTGAAGATACGCATATAGCTGAGCAAGCAATAAGGAATAGTAAATAACTAACCCTTCGTAGGAACTTCCAGAGAAATATCTCCATCGGTTTCGTCCAAATCATCAAGATCCTCCCCATTCTCTTCTATAGGATCCTCATCCATAATATCGTCTATGTCGTCGATGTTCTCATTTTTTTCTTGGATATGTTTTGTCTTTTTTCTTTTAGAAAGATAATCCGGATCAAAAACAACATTGCAGTTTGGGCATATTATTGGTGATTTATTAAAATCATAAAAACGGGTAGCGCATCCTAAGCATACTCGTTTGATACCCCAGTTTTTGTTCATAAGATTCCCTTTCTCTTCTAGATACGAATAAGGATGATATCCTTAAGGCTTTTCTAAAGTCAAATAAATACCATCACAGTTTTTCGGAGTATCTTCCCACAGACTCAAAACGTATCCTCCAAGCCCTGATCCAACCGGCTTAGCAGCTACTGCTCCAGCTAGAATTAAATCATCTATATGCGTTTTTAACGTTTGATTGCATAGTCCCCATTGACAAAAAACTTTGTTTGCGAGATTAATACCGTCTTTTAATCTTCCAAAGTCGGAAATTTTCAGAGCATTTTCACATAAATCCGATGATAAACTCATTAGATCATCTAGCTTTTTTGCTTGCATGGAGTCCTTCAGAAAAAATTGCTGAACTTTTTCCGTGCATTCAGCAGTGGAAGATTTTTCTCCAGAATGTGTTAAAACCATTGTAGGCCAAAAACTAGGTGAAAAGAATTCCAACACTTTGTTATTATGATAAATAACAGGCTTATTATTTAAGGTTACGGCAATATCTAGACCACTACTTTTTCCATGGAATACATCTTCTAAACGCATCGCTAATGGAAAGATATCGTCGCAATATCCGTAGTATTGAAAAATTTTCGCAACATTTACGCAGAGAGCAGCCGAGCTTCCCAGTCCTGTCTTTATTGGAATATCATTTGTTATTTTGATTTTTCCTTTTACAGCTTTTGGATCAATATTTAAAAAATCAGCCCCTATATCGATTAATTTGAGAGCGTCTTTTGATAGAACTTCTTGATCCGAAACTAATGAAAAATTATTGGAATCTTCCAGAGACATCGAGTTTATATAAATATTCAAAGGAAACGCAATAGCCTTTCCGCCTCTTATTACAGAGTGTTCTCCTGAAAGAATCCATTTCGCATGGCTTAAAAAAGTCGTTATCCGCATTTGTTCCATAACGGAGAATTCAAACTTTTCAGAAATTCTTTGTGGGCTTCTTTTTCCTCTTTTGATGGAGGAAAACCTCTATCTTTTTGGATTTGATGATTTTTTATGGATAAATTTTGTTTTTCTGAGGATTCAGAAGCAAAAGATAAAGCGCTTTGCCGCCCTCCTAATAAATTTATATATACTTCTGCTAATAAGACACAATCCACCAGAGCTCCATGAGTTACACGTGCGGAAGTATCTATCTCAAATCTCTTGCATAGAGCATCCAAATTAACTGGAGTACCAGGGAATTTTTTCCTTGCAATTTCTAGAGTATCCACTGCGTCTCTTAAATCAAACAACGGCTTTCCTAAACGTTCTAATTCGCTGTTCAAAAATCCCACGTCAAACTTTGCATTATGAATCACCAACGTAGCATCGCCAACAAAATTTAGGAAATTGTCTGCGATTTCGTGAAAGAGAGGTTTGTCCGCCAGAAACTCATCTGTTAATCCACTGATAGCACTGGCCTCTCTGTGCATTTTCTTCTGTGGATTAACGTAAGTTTGATATGTCTTACCAGTTTGTACATGATTGACTAATTCAATACAGGCAATATCGACTATACGCTCTCCTTTCTCATAGCTTAACCCAGTGGTTTCTGTATCTAAAACAACTTCTCTAACGCTTTTTGGAAAATTCATAATTTTTTAACTCTTCTATGTAAGAATATACAAGATATCACTTTTTAGGAGAAAAATTAAGTGGCGATCTTCGCGAAAATTTTAGTTCTGGATGAGGAGGCAGACACCGAAGATCTTTTTCTGCAAAAATTCCGGCATAAGGTTGCGAATGGAGAATATGAATTTTTCTTTTCTAAAACTTCCAATGATGTTCTTGAGTTGCTGAAACAGCAGTCTTTCGATATATTCATGTCAGATATTAATGTTGCTGGTGCAGACGGTATAAGTTTTATCGCGCAGCTACGAAAAGAATATCCTTTAATGAGAGCGGTTGTTATATCTGCTTATGGCGATATAAATACTCTTAGAGCAGTCATGCGTGGAGGTGCGCATGATTTCGTTATTAAGCCAATAGATTTTAAAGATCTAGAAAATACTCTGGCTAAAACAGCGGATGCAGTAAAAAAAATAAAACAATCTGAGTTAACAAGTAAAAAGTTATCTGCTATTTCCGATGAACTAGATGTTTCTGCAAAACTTCAGAAAAGCATTCTTCCAGGTAATGTTGTTAAAAAAGGAAGTGTGGAAATTTGGGCTGATTCTATTCCTGCTGCGGAGGTCGGCGGAGATTTTTACGATTTTTTTTGGCTAAGCGAAACGAAACTTGGCGTAGTTATGGCGGACGTATCTGGAAAAAACGTTTCAGCTGCTATGTTCGCTCTTATAGGAAAAACGCTGATCAAATCATTTTCGAGAATTTATCCTTCTCCAGCAGAGTGTTTTAAGAATGTAAATAAAACATTGTGTGGAGAAAATGTCACAACGATGTTCATAACTGCAATTTATGGAATAATCGATACTGAAAAAAATGAAATAATTTACACAAATGCGGGACATCCTCCTATTGCTGTTCTACGACAAGGGCAAAGTCCAGAATATCTAGAATGCGATCCAGGAATGGCTCTGGGAATCTTTGAAGAAACTGAATTCACAGACAATGTCCATAAATTCTCTCCCGGAGAAATTATTCTTCTATATACAGACGGTGTTAATGAAGCAGCTGATATAGACGGAGCAGAGTATGATTTCGAAAGACTTTCTAAAGTTCTTATGGAAAATTCGAAATTGTCTCCAAATTTGCTCACGCAAGCTCTAATAGCTTCTATAAGAGAATTTGCGCGAGGAGCCAAACAGTCGGATGATATCACAACTTTATGCTTAAAATACAGAATGAGGATTATGCCAGATGCTAATTAAAATAAAAAATAAAATTGAAGAAATCAGTAGAGTATGTGATCAAGTTCGCTTATTTTGTAATCAAAATGACATATCGGAAGATAAGTATCATGATATTGTCCTAATATTAGACGAAACTGTTACCAACGTTATTAATTATGCATATCCAGATGGTACGGAACACGAATTTACTCTGGAAATAAGCAAGAAAAAGGATGATTCTATCGATATTAAGTTAGTCGATAATGGTATACCGTTTGACCCACTCGCGAAAACGGACCCCGATACTGATTCTTCTTTAGAAGAACGACAGATAGGCGGGCTGGGCATTTTCATAGTAAAACAACTGTCGGAAGCAGTTGAATATTTTAGAAAAGATGAAAAAAACCAATTAAATATAATTATAGCGTTAAAAAATAAGGAGGAAGAAAATGGAAGTTAAGGTTTCTACTGAGGAAGGAGTAACGGTTATAACTCCAGTTGGAAGAGTTGATACATCAACCGCAAAAGCGTTTGAAGATGGAGTCATGAATGTCCTATCTACCTCTAGTAAGGTTGCTGTTCGATTTAACGAAATAGACTACATTTCCAGTGCTGGATTAAGAGTCATTTTAATGGCGGGTAAAAAAATTACAGCATCCAAAGGAGTACTTGTTCTTATAAACATGCCCGAAAAAATATTCGCCGTATTTAAGATGAGTGGTTTTGATAAGATATTAAAAATATGTCCTTCTTTAGAAGAATCTAAATCATTTTTTAACTAATTTAAGCTTTAATTAGTATAAAGCGATTGATTCGTATTATAAGGAGATTGGTCGATGTTGAACTGTGTGTTTGATATCTTTTCTTTAGCTTTAGCGTTTTCGCTAATTGGATTGAATGTATATCTATCAACGAAAATATTGAATGTTGTTGATCTTACATGTGACGCTAGCGTCACGATGGGAGGATGCACGTATGGTGTTTTGATTTTAGGTGGAGTTAATCCACTGATAGCTATTTTATGCGCTCTAGTTGTCGGGATTGTAGCTGGGTTTGTGACATCATCATTGGTTACTCATATAGGAATTGAGCCCGTTTTTGCAAGTATCATTACATTAACCGCTCTTCAAACATTCATCATAAAACTATCTTCGATCGGTAAAATACTACTTGATAATTTAGGAGAAAGTAAATCTGCTTTATCTATGTTATCTTCAGTCGAAAACTCAATAATTACGATTATAATTGTTACCGTTATATGTTTGATATTTTTCAGGATTATGAATTCAGAGTACGGATTGGCAATGAGAGTCTACGGAGATGGGAAGATCATATCCGAATCGCTAGGAATTAATTCTAATCAGATGCTTTGGGTAGGTTTAGGGTTGGGAAATGCTCTGTCTGCAATCGCAGGCGCGCTAATAGTACAAATTTCCGGAAAGTTTTGCGCAACTATGGGAAATGGATCATTGGTTTTCGGTCTAGCTGCGGTAATAATCGGAGATAAAATAATCTCTCCTAAAACAATTCGCGGATCAATTCTCGGCTGTTTGGCTGGAGCTTTTGTCTATAAAATATTGATAGACACAATTACTTGGGGAAATTCAGGTGTATTGGGAAGCGAATATAATAGTATAATAACGGCGATTATGCTGATATTCCTCATGGCTTCGATTCGAGAAAAAGATAGAAGAGGGTAGGAGAGAAGTAAAATGATTCGAGTTGAAGATTTATTCATAGTATTTTTTCCCGGAAGCGCATTGGAACGCATAGCTTTGCGCGGAATTAATTTTGCCATTCAAAAAGGAGAAGTAGTCTCTATTTTAGGAAATAATGGAAGTGGAAGAACCACGTTGTTAAAATTCATTGCCGGCCACATCCAAGCGAATTTTGGAAGATTATGGGTAGATAAAGTCGATGTAACTTCCCAAAAGTTATCAGAAAGATCCAAAATATTTTCTCCTATTTTTTATGATCACAATACTGGAACAGCAGGCAATCTTACTATTGCGGAAAACCTAGCAATAGCTACCATGCATCATCAATCTAAAAGTATTATAGAACCTGCAATATCTCCAGAGACAAGAGAAATGTTTATCCAACAACTTCACGATCTAGACTTTATGGGAATGGAAGAGTTGATAGACGAGAAAGTGTGCAATCTTTCGAGACCTTACAGGCAAGTGCTAGCAATGTTAATCGCAGTTATCAAAGGAGTTAAAGTACTGTTGATAGACGAGCATTCCACTGGTCTTGATAAAGAATCGTCTATCGCGTTGTTGGAAACAACGGAAAAGATTATAAAATCTCAAAAAATAACTACTATTATGGCGATAAATGACCCGAAATTCGCCCTGGAAGTCGCTGATAAAGTAATTGTTCTCAGCCATGGACAGATAGTTTTAGACATAAGCGGAGAGGAGAAAAAGAACACTTCCGTTGAGAGCTTATTCACCTCTTATAATATTATTCCTCCTTTGAAAGAGATGCAAAAGTAATTCTTGTATAGATTATGTAGTAACAAAATTCGCGTCAAACGCACCAAGCGCATTACTTTTTCAAATTATCTGCTCAATTTGCTATATAATTGTATTTTTGCACATCATTCGAAAACTTCAAACTTTATAACACTTCATTATCGACGCATAATGATCGACGTATAATGATGTCAATAGGTATCGCGCAAAATAAAAAAGTACACGAATTCTTTTTATTTTTTTTGTTTAATGCTAAAAATGAAAAAAAGGAAAGTTTATTAATGAATATATTGATCATAGGTGCAGGCGGGTTCATCGGCAGTCATCTTTCCGAAGAGCTTTTAAAGAGACATACTGCTTGGGAAATAACAGCTATAGATATTTCTAATGCTAAAATAAGCCATCTGCTATGTAACCCGAATTTTCATTTTCTGAAATTAGATATTCTAAAAGATTCATTGGAAGATTACATAGAGGCAAGTAATGTGGTTTTTCCGTTAGCAGCTATAGCAAGCCCTTCTATTTATGTCCGAGACCCATTACGTGTCTTTGAATTAGACTTTGAGGCAAATCTAAAAATAGTGAAATTGGCAGTGAAACACAAAACGCGTATCATTTTTCCCTCTACTTCAGAAGTTTATGGGATGTCTCAAGATGCAGAATTCGAAGAAGATTATTCTAATTGCGTTACTGGACCAATTTGCAAGCAGAGATGGATTTATTCCTGCTCCAAACAGATGCTGGACCGCGTTATATATGCGTACGGAATAAGAGATAATTTGAATTACACTTTATTCCGTCCTTTCAATTGGATAGGGCCACGTCTTGACGATATTTGTAATAAGAATAACGGTAGCTCCAGAGTAGTTACACAATTTTTAAGTAATATTTTACACGGAGATGATATTAAAGTAGTTGGAGGAGGAGATCAGATTCGATGTTTCACATATATTTCGGATGGCATCGATGCTCTTATTAAGATAATCGAGAACGATGCATCCAGTAAGCGAATAATCAATATTGGTAATCCAAACAATAAATGCTCCATAAAAGAATTGGCAGAGAAAATGCTGGCTCTCGCGAAAGAATATGAGAAAACTAAATTTAATGCGGAAAGAATAAAAATAGTTGAGATCGATTCTAACGACTACTATGGTAAGTCTTATCAGGATATACTCGTAAGAGTTCCTTCTATTCAAAAGGCGAAAGGTATTTTGGATTGGCATCCGAAAGTAGGAATGGAAGAGTCTCTAAAAAAAATCATGGACTTTTATTTTATCTAAACCGTTTCACGCTACCATAATAAATGATATACATGACAGCGAGTTTGTGCTGCGGGCGTGGTGGAATTGGTAGACACGCAGGATTTAGGTTCCTGTGGTTAACGCCATGGGGGTTCGAGTCCCTTCGCCCGCACCAATTCGAGTTATCAGAGGTGATTTATGGAGATTTTAAGTAAAGAAAATGATAGACTTGGAAGATGCTACGCGATAAAAATTTCTCAGAAAGAGTTAGATGATACGTTTGCAGTGAAGCTTCAGGAAGCAGCGAAAAGAATACGGTTAGATGGATTCCGTCCTGGAAAAGCCCCTTTCGATGTAGTAAAGCGTATGTATGGCAATAGCTTAATTGCAGAATCTAAGAAAACTGCCATGGATAATGCTTGTAAAAAAATAATCGAGGATGAAAAACTATTGATTGCTTTCGATTATGTGACAAAAGTCTTGAAGGAAGAAGATGGAATTGAATTCACTATGAGTTTTGAGTTAGTTCCTACATTTGAGCTGAAAAGTTTATCTGATATAGTAATAGACAAGTATGTTGCTGAAATTACAGAAAAGGAAATCACTGAAATCCTAGAAAAGGTGAAGGAAAATTGTCCAAAATGGGTCGAGGATACTTCCTCTAAAAAAGTTAAAGTTGGACAGAAGATTTCGGCAGATCTGGCGATGGAAATTACTATTAACAAGAAGCTCCAGAAGAAGGATCTTAAAAATTTGGACATTATTGTAGAGGATAAAACTCCGGATTACGATTTCAGAAAACACCTGATAGGTGCGGAAATTGGCGAAGTTAGAGATTTCTCGGTAAAATACCCATCTGATTTCGAAGATAAGTCCATAGCGGGTAAAGCTGTACATTACAAAATAGCTGTTAAAAAGATTTTTAAGTCGGAAAAACATAAATTAGATAACGATTTCGCAAAAGTCATCGGACATGAAGACCTTGAAAAGGCAAAGATTTGGGCTAAAAATCAAGCCGCTGCAAAATATGAGCGAATATCTTATGAAATTATGCGGCGGGACATTCTATCAAAGATATCAAGTATGTATAATTTTGAAGTACCTCTAAATATGCTTGATTTCGAGAACAAAGAGGTTGTTCTCCAAATAAAATCAGAAGCGAAGAGGCTGGGTAAAGAATTCACGCCGCATATTCAAGAAGAATGCAGAAAAATAGCTGAAGAAAGAGTTCGTCTAGGGGTTGTAGTTTCACAGATTGCGAAAAAAGAGAAAATTACAATTACTTCAAATGAAATTGCTCGTGCAGTCGATAATATTGCTGCAATGTATCCTGGAAGAGAAAGAAATGTGCGTAATATGTACACCTCCAATAGAAGTTCTCTGAAGGTAATTATTGGAATTCTTACGGAAACAAAAGTCGTAGATTTCCTATTAAAAAGTATAAAAGTGAATGAAAAGAAATGCTCTGTGGAGAAACTTATATCCCTGGATGAGGAGGAGTTTGATTTCTTTAAAGATTCCATTCCGAATGAGAAAAGGAAGGTAAAGACTGCAGATAAGTCTAAAGCAACGACTGAAGCTAAAAAAAGCTGCAAAAGGAAGAGGGTAGAATAAATATGGAGGGAAATATGGAAATAACCAATACTTTAGTTCCTATGGTAATCGAGCAAACTTCTCGTGGAGAGCGTTCTTACGATATTTTTTCAAGGCTATTAAAAGAAAGAATAGTGTTTTTGAGCGGAGAAGTTAACGATGCTACCGCCAGTTTGATTTGCGCTCAGCTTCTCTTTTTAGAATCAGAGGATCCAAAAAAGGATATTTTTCTTTACATAAATTCTCCTGGAGGAGTAGTAAGTTCAGGGCTTTCCATATACGACACCATGCAATATATTGCTCCAGAAGTTACAACGTTGTGTTTAGGGCAAGCGGCTTCCATGGGATCGTTTCTGCTTATGGCAGGGGCAAAAGGAAAGAGATTTTCCCTACCTAATTCCAGGATAATGATACATCAACCATCTGGCGGATTTCGCGGACAGGCTGCTGATATCGAAATTCATGCTAAGGAGATTCTAGATCTGCGTAGTCGTCTTAATAAAATCTATGAAAAACATACTGGAACAACTTTAACCGAAATCGAAAAGGCGATGGATCGTGATAAATTTATGTCTCCGGAAGAGGCGAAAAATTTCGGTTTAATCGATGAAATAATAGAGAAAAGAAAAAACATTGCCTGATACTCTAAATTGCCCAAAAATTGTAATAGATTGAGAGAAGATTATACAGAAGGAGCAATGAAGTTGGTGCGGAGTTTTTTATCCCTATCGTAACGAGAAATCGCTAGTGTTATTAATTTATCCAATAATTCTCTGTAGGAAACTCCAGAGGCTTCCCATAATTTGGGATACATACTTATTTTTGTAAATCCTGGAATTGTATTAACTTCGTTTAATAATATGCGGGAATCTTTAGTAATAAAAAAATCAACTCTTGCCATTCCTTCGCAAGATAAAACCCGGAAAGCCTTTATCGCTATTTCCCTAGTAGCATCGGAAATATCTTTAGAAAAATCGGCAGGAATTACTAAAGTAGCCCCTTCTTTATCTAGGTATTTTGCCTCATAGGAGTAAAATTCTTTTTTCACAACAATTTCTCCAAGAACAGAAGCTGCTGGATAATCATTGCCTAAAACGGAGCATTCTACTTCTCTTCCCTGGATGAATTCTTCCAGAAGGACTTTATTGTCATATGAAAAAGCTTCTTTCAAAGCTTTCTTGAATTCCGATTCTGTTTTTACTTTGCTAATTCCCACGGACGAACCTAGACTGGCTGGTTTTACAAAAATAATATTTCCGAGAGCCGCTGTTACGTCGCCATATTTTATCGAATCCAATTCATAATGATTAAAAACCATATACCTAGCTATTGGGATATTCGCTTCTTTCAGAAGGCGTTTGGTAATATCTTTGTCCATAGCGATGGCAGATCCTAAAACTCCTGCGCCGATAAACGGTATATCAAGGATTTTAAACAACCCCTGAATAGAACCATCCTCTCCAAATGAGCCGTGTAAAACCGGAAAAGCCACATCTATTACTTTTTCCGACATTTTTTGTGGAGAGAAAAGGGGAGGGGATGGCAAGTAAGCGCAAACTTCTAATAATCCATGAGTAATTTGATTGGCTGTTGGCAAATTCGAAGCAATTGCTTCTTTTTTAAACCAGAGCTTACCGTTTTTATCTATTCCTATGGGAATAATTTCGTATTTGTTTGGATCGAGGTTTTTTATAACGCTCTCTGCAGAAATGATTGATACTTCATGCTCAGAAGATCTTCCACCAAAAAATACTCCAACTCTTATTTTATTCATTTTTCGCTCATTTTGCACTTCTGCAGAGTATACTTATTATGTCGATTGCTTACAATAATATTTTTAATGAAACAAATATTAGCGTTTTATAAATATCTTTTGCTTAAACTTATAAATAAGTGACATGGGGAATTGTAAATGAATAAGATATCTTGGCTATTATTTTGCTGTGCTGTTGTCTCATGCCATAGAAATGACGGAAATATATCTAGTATATCAGAGAGACATGAGGAAAAATTACGTAGACATTTTACCGGACAAAGCACAGAAGATGTTTCCACATTGATTCAAGAAACAAAAGGTATTGCGTGCAGATTGAGAAAAGCGCATATGTGCACTGATGCTAATCGATTCGATTCGTATACAGATGTGTTGGTGTACGGAAATAAAACGATAGACGAATCTATAAATGATGTTATGAATCTAGTTCGCGCGAATCATTGTTCATTATCAACAAAGTGCAATAGGTGCTTTAAGTAGCCAGGTAACATCGCCACAAATTCTAGAAAATTTTAGAAAAATTGACCCCTTTGGGGGGCATGAAAATATATACATCAGGCGGAGTTGCTTGCCAAAATCAAAGAAGTGATTGTACCCCAGAACGTTGATAAACAGTCCTTCCGAGGCGCTCATGATATGTGTGGAATCCATGAGAACGAAGTTTTCTGTGGAGGCGTTTTTGGGTAAAAGCGTTTGCATCCACTGAAGAACGAGTCCTCGATTTTCTCCGATATTTTTTAGAAGAGCGGTGATAACTTTGTCGGAAAGAAGGTTGGTGTTTCCCCAAAATTCTGAGCAAAAATCGTGGAAATGATAGTAACTTAGGCGTTTTATCGGTGTTTGATAGGCCCATCGCATCATCGCAAAAATAAGTAGTTTGTTGGCGGTATCCTTTCCAAAAATGCTCTGCAACGAGACAATTTCCTCGGACAACAATGTTTCGAACATGGCGTAAAGACCGTATGTTTTTATGTCAACATTGGGAAGCTCATTGCATTCTTCTCGGAGTTTATTTTTGGATGATGGAATAAATCCTTCTTCTTCCGTGATTTTTCCCAACAAACACGTCGACTTCGTTACTGAACGCTTTTTTTGAGGATCATAACAATAGTGAACTTCGTACTTGTAATACAATCCTTTAATGCGTTTTATGGTCGTGTGTGGTTCTTTAAAGCGCAAAACCCAGTCCGGTAAACTCATAGCTTCCTCCTTAATTCCATCTTTATATGCCTACTAATTATACCGCCTATCGAAATATAACATAACTACTTTTTTATATCAAAAAACATCGAAAATTATCCTCATTCCTATAGGCAGCATAAATCTATGCGGAGTTAGCGGTTAATTTACAATGCATTATATACATCCCAACACCTTAACATCTTAAATGTTAGGCATCAGCCCCAAATCTTAGAAAGTGTATCTCTATCATTTTGCATTACAGAACTCTGCCATTTACATAAGCGGATATCTATGTTTAATCTAGAGCTTTTAGTAAACGAGGGCGCTAATAGCAGAATTTCTCATAAGCAAAAAAGCAAATATCGAAGTCTGGAATAGTGAAGGGGAAATACGAACTTATATAACCCCTTGCTCTTTTAAAGAAATAGTCTTGTTTTTTCCAATTATTATATGGTCGAGGAGAGCTATGTCCAGTTTTCGCATTATGTCTTTTATAGTTTTGGTTATAATTATATCCTGATGGGATGCTTGCGGATCTCCTCCAGGGTGGTTATGGACCATTATGATAGCGCTAGCGCTATAATTAAGTGTTTTTTGGACAATCTCGCGCGGATAAACCGCTGCAGTATTTATTGTCCCTTCTTGCATAAGTTCCTCTGCTATTAGCTTATTTCTATTATTCAAAAACATTATACGAAATTGCTCTTTTTTCAGGTTAGTCATTACATTACCGTAATACTCTATAACTTGAGAAGTCGACATAATGGATTTCAAATCAGAGATTTCCCTCCAAAGCATGCGTTTGAAAATTTCATTTATCAAAATTATTAATGTTACAGTGGAATTTCCGATTTCTTTAATCCTTTCTAATTCCAATCTATCAGCCGTAATTATATTTTTTAACGTTTTAAAGTGATTCAATAAACTTTTTGCCAATGGTTTAGTATCTTTTCTTATAAAAACTCGGAAAAGCAACATCTCCAAAAGTTCGTAGTCGAGAATACTTTCAGGATGTGTGATAAATTTATTTATCAGTCTTTTCCTATGACCTAGATAATTTTTATCTTGAAAATTCATAGGTGGGCTTGTTTAATCCGATGAGAGAAGTAGTAAAAATCTCGCAACCATCAGCTGTAATTCCAATTGTATGCTCAAATTGAGCAGATAACGACATATCGCTGGTGACTGCAGTCCATTGATCTGCTAAAAGCTTAGTTTGATAGTCTCCGCTATTTATCATAGGCTCAATTGTGAAAACATATCCTTCTTCCAAAAGCAACCCGCTTCCACGTTTTCCAAAATGCAAAACATGAGGATCATCGTGAAAAACCCGTCCTATTCCATGTCCGCAATAATCCCTAACAACAGAAAATTTTTTTGATTCCGCATAGTTTTGTATAGCGTAGCCTATATCACCTAAATGAGCTCCCGGTTTAACAATATCAATTGCTAACATCAGAGCATCAAAGGTTACATCAATCAATTCACGAGCTTCAGGAGAAAGTTTTCCGACGGAATACATTCTGCTTGTATCTCCATACCATCCGTCCAGAATAACTGTAACGTCAATATTTAAAATATCGCCGTTTTTTAGTTTTCTCTCCGAAGGAATTCCATGGCACACTATGTTATTTAACGAAATACATGTAGATTTCGGATATCCGTTGTATCCTAATGTAGCAGGAATAGCGCCGCATTTCAGAATTTCCTCATGACATAGTTGATCCAATTCTAGCGTCGAAATTCCTTTCTGAACAAAAGGCGTAATATAATCTAGGATATGAGCAGCTACTTTGCCGGCTTCTCGCAAACCGTCAAAGTCTTTTTTAGAATATACTCTACATTTTTTAGACATAAATCCCTCTCCTATATTAATTTATCACTTTATATCCCAAAAGTATTCCGGAATTTCCGCTGTAACCTCAATCTTATAATCATTTATATATGCTTTATAAGAATGTAGGAATAATTTTTTATGATGCAAATTTGTATTGTACTTCTTGTCTCCCAGAACAGGAGCATTTAAAACCTCAGCACAATGTACTCTCAATTGATGAGTTCTACCAGTTAGCGGTTTTAATTCTATCAGAGTATAAGCTCCAATCGATCTTAACGGCTTGTAGATTGTTATAGCCTTTCTCCCATTTTCATCGATTCTTACTTTTTCTTCGTTACCAATAAACGTTTTTTTTAAACAATTATCTACAATTCCATCGTCAGTAACTTTCCCATCAACTATTGCAAGATAAGTTTTTTTTATTTTATTCTCTCTGAATAATTTTGTTAGCCTTCTGGCACTTGATAAATTTTTTGCTATTAATAAAACCCCAGAGGTATCTTTATCGAGACGATGGACTAAACGACATTTTTGATCTGGATACGATTTTATAAAGTTTTCCACACATAAAGATATTTTGGATCCCATCTGAACAGCAAGTCCAGCCGGTTTATTAATAGCGAAAAAATCTGCACAATCGTAAATAATCATCGATTTAAGTTCGGCAAATCTGTCTTTTTCATAGGAATTATCGTGTATTTCTATGTCGTATGGAATGGTTAGCTCGTTTCCCGCGACCAACCGCGTTGAGGAAGTTATTGCTTTTCCATCTACTTTTATCTTTTTTAATCGAAATAATTTCTGTACAAGAGGATAACTAATTCCTTTGCAAATGCCTTTTACTATTTTATCCGCTCTCATGTTATCTTCATCTAAAGTAACAGTGTATTCCATTTTCATAACCTAGCAGATGAGAATTTAATTTCATTTCTAAGTTTGAAAATCCCTATGAGATTAATCAATAAAAGAAGTCCGCCTGAAACAGACATAAGCGTAAGAGCAATACTTTGATCCAGGAAAGAGAAAAGCATAAAAGCACATACCGCATAAACTAAGTATAGTTTCTGCCCAATTGATGAAGATATTACTTTTGCACATTTCATTCCCACCGCCAAATATCCAAGAACAGTCGTCCAACCGGCTAAAAAGAAAAAGATAGCCATCAATTTTTTAGTATGAGGAAGATACTTTGACAGTGCTGTTACAACGCAATCGAAAACCGTTTTATGACTTGCGCACCATTGGCCTGTACTGAGAACTAAAATAACCGTTAAAGTACAAATAGCACAGTCGGTGAACAAAGAAAAAATAGCTGTCCTAGCCTGAGCGCATGGATCTGCTATTCTAGTTTCCGATTGAATAACCGCATCGTAACCCATGCCTATATCTCCAGAGTAAACTGCTTTTGACATTCCATAATTCACTGCCATTGCAAAAGTACTTCCCGCAAATCCTCCAATCGGGGCATGTCCTATAAAGGCAGATTCCAACACAATTTTCAATAAATCAACAAAATCCACATTACTGTTGTATATCGCATAAATACACACCACAGTATATACAACGAGAAAGAATGGCATTAGTGCTGTACATATTGTCGATAGTCTTTTAATTCCTCCAAGCGTTACGTATATAGTTCCAGTCAAAAGGAGTACCATAGCTATATACTGATTTATTCCAAATGCTTCCACGAAGGCATCTTCTATTACCTTAAATTGAAAAATTTCAACGCCATAAATACATAATAAAAAGCTGAAAACGATGGCGATCCACTTCGGACGAAAAGCGTGCATTAGATAATACGGAGCTCCACCGTCAAATCCTCCGGTTTTGTTCTGTGTGCGATATTTTATTCCCAAAAAGATTTCGGCGTATTTAACTAACATTCCGATGAAAACAGCAACCCACATCCAAAAAAGTCCTCCAGGACCACCAATGGATACTGCTGTAATGCACGCCCCAACATTTCCTATGCCTATCGATCCTCCCATTGAGGAAAAATAAAGTCGAATTGGGCTAATGCCGTTAGTTTCTTTTTGTTTTGTTTTTTTTAAAATCGATCGAAAGGTCTCTCTTGGACTAAAAATGGTTTTGATTTGGAAAAACTTGGATTTAAAGGATAAATAACATCCGATGGTCATTATAAGAATAAAATCAATGTAGCTCCATAAAATATCTTCTAGAAAATCTATAATTTTTAGCATAACTATCCTTGTTGAAAGTGCGTCAGTATACCCCAATCCATTAATGCTGAAAATAGTATTCCATAAGGCTTCGATCGCTTACTCAGCTAAATGCAAAGGCGGATAGATAAAAAAACTATCGATTTATCGAATTTAATCAAAGCAAGTTAAAAATTAGGTACGGTATTTATTGGGCGGTCCATCCACCATCTATTACCACTTTTGATCCACGCATTTCTGAAGTTGCATAACCACATAAAAAAATTACTGTCAGGGCTATTGGAAATTTTTCAATGGAAGCGACGTACTGAATTTAGGGATTTTGTGATTGAGAATTCTTAATTTTATCTTCCAATTCTTTTTTTAATTTCAGAATTTCCTTTCTTGAAATTGCTTCTTTATTTAAATCTGGGAGCTTGGGAGATTCACGCCTTGAACAAGAGATAATAGGCACGGCCAGTAAAATTATTACACCTCTCGAAAAGTTACGCATTGGATTTTATCTGTGTCAATAATCTTGTTTTTATTCTTTCCAATTTAGGAGAAAGAGGTTTTTCTATATAGCATTTCTGACGAATCTTATTCGAGGGATAAATATCTGCGTTATCCACTATATCTTTTCGAAGGTATTTTGCTGATTTTTGCACAGCATTCGCTCTGAAAGTTGTATTCGTAATTTCCGCGATCACCATGGGATGGAAAAGAAATTTGAGAAATGCATATATATTATTTAAATGCTTCGCTTTCACAGGAATTGCTGCAACATCAATCCATAAAGATGCTCCCTCTACCGGAGAAAAAAACTTTACACAAGGATTATTATCTCTCTGCACTTTTAATATATCACCAGAAGTTCCTAAAACCACACAGGCATTTTTAGACGCTAGATCTTCAAATCCAAAAGATGTGAATTTCGCGATACTAGAACGAATTTTTTTTAAATGATCAGCTGCTTTTATTATATCTTCTTCGTTTTCGCTTTCTGGATTTAGTCCTAAGTAAGCTAGGACTGCGGGGAATATTTCACTTTGAGATTCACAAAGAGAAATTCTGTATTGACTAAGTTTGGCTGCATTTTCTGGATCAAATACAATGGATAACGTATCTTTTTTACAAGAATTGCCTAATACTTTATTAACTATTTTCTCATCTATTCCTATACCGGAAATTCCAAATTGAAATGGAATAGCATAATCGTTATTCGCATCGCATTGCATTAACTTTTCTAAAATATCACGATCAAATATCGACATATCTATGCGTTTTTTGTCTAGTTTCTGATAAATTCCAACTTTCAATTGTCGAGAAAAATTCGGCCAAGCTGTTGGGAAAACTATATCGTATCCAACTTCCCCCGTAAGTAGCTTCGCTTCAAGAATTTCATTTGAGTCAAAAATATCGACTATTACTTTTATTCCAGTTATATTTTCAAAAAGGTTTATTAATTCATACGGAATATAGTCTATTCCTAGAATTATATATAGACTCTTATCCTCATCGAAAGGACCAAAATCTTCTTTCAGTAAAACTTCCTCTAGTTTCGAAACTTCACGAGGCGCTTTTCGGAAATCTTTAAAGACAAATAAAAGTGATAGACATATCGACAGTGCGAGGAAAAATCTCATTTTTCAGAAGACTGCTCTGATTCTTCCTTACCTTTGGCGTATTCGTACATGCTATAGGGAATAACAAGCAGGTAAATCGCTATCAAAGTTGATAATGTTAGCCAAAGTTCTGTTATCAAACATATGACCAAAAAGCTTATAACGATCAACGAAATAGATACCGATTTATCGTTTATTTCAAGCATTTTTGATGAAAAGGTTTTAAATGAGCTAATCATAAGCAATCCGGAAAATAATAAGCAACAAAAAACAAATTTAGGATGCAAGAAAACGCAATTATCCGTCTCCAAAAAAAGAACAATCGGAAAAAGAGAAAGAAGCGCTCCAGCTGGAGCAGGTATTCCGGTAAAGTAATTCTTTTCCCAATCTGGTTTTTCATTATTCTGCATCTGATCTGCGTTGAATCTAGCCAATCTTAAAGCACAACATACCACAAAAAACATACAAACTCCCCAGCCCATACTCTCGAATAGGCGCATAGATCTTAAAAACAAGACAATGGAAGGCGCGACTCCAAAACAAACAAGGTCGGATAATGAATCTAATTGAGCTCCGAATTGCGACGATTGTCCGAGAAGTCGAGCGACTTTCCCATCAAAAGAATCTAAAACTGCTGATATAAAAATACACAAAACAGCAGCCTCCCATCTCTGGAAAAGAGCAAATTTAATTGAAGTTAACCCAAAACAAAATGCAAATATAGTTATTGTACTCGGCAGAAAACGTACGAAATTTCCTTTTCTGCCATTTATTCCCTCTTCAAAGGATTCTTCGTGTTTCATTTCGTCGCCTTCTTTTTTAATTCCGCTATAATAGTTTCTCCAGCATTTACTATCTGCCCTTCTTCCACAGTAATCTCTGAATTATTCGGAATATATACGTCTACGCGGCTACCGAATCTTATTATTCCAACGCGTTCCCCAAGCTCTAATCTTTGTCCTTCTGTAACGTCGCATCGGATTCTTCTTGCTAAGAGACCGGCTATTTGCACAAAAACTACTTGCGTACCATCTTCTGTACGCACATAAGTTGCGCATCTCTCATTGTATTCATTTGCTTTATCCAAAGTTACATTAAAAAAGCGACCGGGAATATAGAACATTTTTTCTATTATTCCTGCTACGGGGCTCCTATTAACATGAACATTGAAAATACTCATAAATATACTGATTTTTTTCCATTGTCCTGAAAGTTCCAGCTCTTCCAGTGGTTTTTCCTCTATAATTTTTAGTATTATACCGTCGGCTGGACTAGCAACAACTGAACTTTTTGATGGATGAACTCTTTCTGGATCACGGAAAAATAATAAACATCCGACGGTTAATAAAAATCCAAGCCATCCCATGTTCGTGCTTATATTACCTAAAAATATAGCGACTACGGCGAATACTCCGGCGAATTTACATCCGTCCTTATCAAAGGGTAATCTTACATCCATCTTAGCTCCTAAACCTAACAAAGGGCGATTATATTTCTTTTCTATTTTGTTTTCAAATTTTTGCAATAACAATAGCGAATGTTAACAATTACAAAGTAATACTTAGAAGAGACGTTGGTTCCCTTCTCAAAGAATTATCGGAACTGGCTTTTAAACTTTTACAGGAGGGTTATCATAATACGTTCCTGAAACGATGATTAACTACCTTAAATCTCGTGAATTATAATTAGCAAAATGTATGAGATCTAGTATATATCGGTTTTTAGTATATAATTAACATATTATATAGCACTATGCCGTTTGTTAGGGAGGCTGGAAATGGATTATAGGAATTCACTATTTAGTAGTCCACTTTTTTTAGGATTTGAACATTTTGAGCGGCTAGTAGACTCTCTTTCGAAGGCTCAAGAAGACTCTTACCCTCCGTATAATATCGAACAGATAGGTGATCATGGCTTTAGAATTACTCTTGCTTTAGCTGGTTTTAAAAGAGAAGACATACAAATCTCTTTGGAAAATAATCAGTTAACGATTCGAGGAAAACAAGAGCCTGATTCTCAAGCCGTATATGTATACAGGGGGATTGCAGCACGACAGTTCATAAAAACTTTTATTCTAGCAGATGGAGTCGAAGTAAAAGGAGCAGATTTTGATAATGGGCTGCTTCATGTTAATTTGTTCAGAATAACTAACCCTGGCAATGCTCGGATTATCGAAATAAATTCTGCAAATTCTAAAAAATTGCCTCAGTTAGAAAAGCTTCCTAAATGATTACCGGTGATTCAGTCATTGATTTAATGAGATTTTCTATGGAAAGGCGAATTAGTCCTTCTCCACTCGTTTCTTAGCTAAAAACGTTATTTTAAATTTTAGGGAAAATATGCTTACGTTACAAAGTATAAATTTTAGTATCGCAGGAAAGCAAATTTTAAGCGCGGTTGATCTGCAGCTTAGCTGCCGTCAACATGTTGGTTTAGTCGGCCGCAACGGCAGTGGTAAATCGACTCTTTTCAAAATTATTTTAGGAGAGTTAGAGCAAGACGGTGGAAAAGTTCAAATGGAGAAAGGACGGACTATTCTTTCTGTGAGACAGGAAATGCCTGACGGAAATATGACTCCTCGTGAATTTTTACTGTCTCAAGATCTTCAGCGAGATGGTTTATTAAAACAACTAGAGGAAAAAGCCGACAATCCGGAATTACTTGCCGAAATCTACGACCGCCTTATTAATATAAACGCATTTGAGGCTGAAGCTCGAGCGGCTATTGTATTAAAAGGATTGGGATTCAGCGAAGAAGCGCAAAATTCTCCTCTGGGTAATTTTTCAGGAGGTTTTCGTATGCGAGTAGCTCTTGGTGCTATACTTTTTCAAGAACCCGATATACTTCTGCTGGACGAACCAACTAATCATCTTGACTTAGAAACCTCCGACTGGTTAAAGGATTTTTTGAACGTCTATCCGAAGAGCTTTATTTTAATATCGCACGATAGAGATTTTTTAAATGGTACCGTAGATAGCATTCTTCATTTGAAAAACAAAAAACTTACAAAATATAACGGAAATTTCGATACGTTTCTTGAAGCATATGCTTTAAAGCAGAAAAACGCAGAGGAATGCAACGCGAAAATGGAAGCGAAACGTAAGCATATGATGGAATTTGTGGAACGATTTGGAGCAAAAGCTACCAAGGCTAAGCAGGCTCAGAGTCGTTTGAAAGCAATTGCAAAAATGAAGCTTGTTCCAATAGATCAGGACGATCCGACAGTATCTTTTGATTTTCCAGAACCGAATACCATACTTTCATCAAACGTATTATCCTACGAAAAAGTATCGCTTGGTTACGGAGATAAAATTATTTTAAAAAATATCTCCGGAACAGTTATGGGAGATGATAGGATCGCAATTGTAGGACAAAATGGAAATGGGAAAACGACATTCGCAAAATTTCTTGCTGGAGAGTTAAAACCTAAAAAAGGTACACGAGAAGCGCATGGGAAATTAAAAATAGGATTCTATAAACAGGGTCTTTTTGAGAAATTAGACGTTAACAAAACGCTTTATGACTTTATGAAAGGAATGATACAAAATGCTACGGATAGACAACTGAGATCATATCTTGGGCGATTCGGTTTTTCTGGAGACACGGCGTTTCAGCTGATTGGAAAGCTTTCCGGAGGAGAACGCGCGCGACTTGTGTTTGCGACATTGACGATAGAGTCTCCTAATCTACTAATATTAGACGAGCCAACCAATCACTTGGATATTGAAATGAGAGAATCTCTCATTTCGACTCTTACTTCGTATAAAGGTGCTGTAATTCTTATAACTCACGATCGTAATTTTTTAACTAGAACTGCTAATGCTATCTTCGTAGTTTCCAATGGTTCTGTTACTCAATTCAACGGAGACATTGATCAATATGAACAATCAATTCGCCAGACGACACGTTATTAGAGGAAACGATGAAAAATAAAACGATAGATTGTTCTCTTAAAAGCGTTTTAAGCGTAACGTTACCGATGATATTGTCAGCAATGTCCAGCAATCTCATGTATATGATCGATAGATTCATGCTGGCCGGGTATTCTATTGACTCAATGAATGCAGCCACTATGTCAGGAAATTTTGTGTCGATATTTTCCTTTTTGCTATGCGGCTCTGCAAATTCTGCAGAAATTTTTGCAGGACAGTACAACGGATCCAAGCAATATGAAAGACTCGCAGCACCAACGTGGCAGATGTTTTACATGTCTTTATTCGCATATATTCCTTGCTTTTTGATTGCGTATTTTTCAGTCTACATAAACAACTATCCTCCATACTATTTAAAAGAGGGAGTAGAATATCAGAAAGTACTGATGTACTTCATAATGTTTCCTCCTATCAGAGCCGCATTAGCCGCATTTTTCATTGGCCAAGGGAAAACAAAAGTTATAACTTTTTCTGTAACAACTGGAGCATTATTAAATATTGTTCTAGATTATTTGTTGATCTACGGTTTAGCTGGTTTCGTTCCGAGCCTAGGATGTAAAGGAGCGGCAATTGCAACTGTTATATCGGAATTTGTTCAAATATCAATCCTAGCATCTATATTTTTCGGAAAAACTAACAGAAAAGCGTATAACACTTTTGGAAATCGAAAATTAGAATCAAAACTATTTTTTGAATGTTGGCAAGTTGGCTTTCCTATAGCACTTGGAAATTGCGTTGCTCTTTTAGCATGGTACATTATACAAGTTTTGTTTAGTCACGTTTCAAAAGATGTCGCAACCGTATACAACATTACGACGAACTTATACGTATTTTTTATATTCGTTGGAGAGGGAGTCAATAAAGGAATAGCGGCTATAAGTGCGAATATGATTGGTCGCAACGACTTAAAATCCATAGAAAAAACTCGTAAAATTTTCGTGATTATTTCTATATTATTCGGAGGAATAGTTGCTGTCCCGATGGTTATATATCCGGAAGGTTTTTTCTATCTGCTAAGTATGCTGCCAGACGACATTTCAAGATTATATTCCGAAATAAAAATCGCATGTTACCTAGTATCACTAGATGTGGCGCTAGAAACATTAACGTTAGCTCATTGGGGAATTCTAATGGCAGGTGGAGATACCAAGTATGCCAATATTGTTTATCAAATATGTCTATGGGGAATAACTATCCTTCCAATGACTGTACTTTGTTATACAAATACTTTGACGTCGGCTATGCAGGCTTATTTCCTAATTACTCTAACACTAGGCGCAACTCTGTTTTTTATATACAGAAGATATAAAAGCGGGAAATGGTATAAAAAGCTGGTATAGTAGCGAAAGATTTACTAAAACAAGATTTGACGAAGGCTATGTTTTAAAGAGACTGTTGCATAATTCAAAAAAACAGCCATTTTGTGCAGAGCGGACGCCTACAAGCCCCTGATTATCAGCAGTATAATTTTATTAAAACTATATCTTTCTGTATTATGCAACGGTCTCTTAAAATGTTTCAAAAAACTGATGCTTGATTAATTTCTTGAAAGGAGTCAAAATTCATTCAAGCTTTCTGAAAATCGATTCATCAATTGTTAGCGCCTTTGCTTATCAGAAACTCTACGATTGACGGATGTTTCTCCATATAAGACCCACATTAACGGCGTGTATCCATACGAATCTGTAGCCTCAATGTTAGCGCCTTTGCTTATCAGAAACTCTACGATTGACGGATGTTTCTCCATATAAGCCCGCATTAACGGCGTGTGTTCATACGAATCTGTAGCATCAATGTTAGCGCCTTTGCTTATCAGAAACTCTACGATCGGCAGATGTCCATTCACAGAAGCCCACATTAACGGCGTGAATCCATACGAATCTGTAGCCTCAATGTTATCGCCTTTGCTTATCAGAAACTATAAAATAGACATATTTATCTCCATAGAAGCCCACATTAACGGCGTGTATCCATACGGATCTGTAGCCTCAATGTTAGCGCCTTTGCTTATCAGAGACTCCACAATCGGCAAATACCCATTCATAGAAGCTTCCAGCAACGGCATGCGTCCATACGAATCTGTAGCCTCAATGTTAGCGCCTTTGCTTATCAGAAACTCCACAATCGGCAGACGTCCATTCATAGAAGCCATTAGCAACGGCGTGCATCCATACGAATCTGTATCCTCAATGTTAGCGCCTTTGCTTATGAAATACTCCATAATCGACTGATGTCCATTCATAGAAGCTATTAGCAACGGCGTGTATCCATGATTATCTTTAGCTTCGATATTAGCGCCTTTGCTTATGAAATACTCCACAATCGACAAATGTCCCTTCATAGAAGCCAACATTAACGACGTGCATCCAGCACTAGCTCTAATTTCGATATTAACGCCTTTGCTTATTAAATACTCAAGCGACCGATGTTCATTCATAGAAACTTCCAGCAACGGCATGTGTCCAGTACTAACTTTAGCTTCGATATTAGCGCCTTTGCTTATGAAATACTCAACAATCGACTGATGTCCATTCATAGAAGCTATTAGCAACGGCGTGTATCCATGATTATCTTTAGCTTCGATATTAGCGCCTTTCCTTATTAAATACTCCACAATCGACTGACGTCCATTCATAGAAGCTATTAGCAACGGCGTGTATCCATGATTATCTTTAGCTTCGATATTAGCGCCTTTGCTTATTAAATACTCCATAACCGACAGACGTTCATACTTCATAATCGACAAATGTCCCTTCATAGAAGCCAACATTAACGGCGTGTGTCCAGTACTATCTTTAGCTTCGATATTAGCGCCTTTGCTTATGAAATACTCTATAATTGACCGATGTCCATTCATAGAAGCCAACATCAACGGCGTGCATCCACACGAATCTGTATCCTCAATGTTAGCGCCTTTGCTTATGAAATACTCCACAATCGACTGACGTCCATTCATAGAAGCTATTAGCAACGGCGTGTATCCAGTACTATCTTTAGCTTTGATATTAGCGCCTTTGCTTGTTAAATACTCCACAATCGACAAATGTCCATTCGCAGAAGCACATATTAACGGCGTGTATCCAACAATATCATTTTTAGCTTCGATATTAGCGCCTTTCCTTATTAAATACTCCACAATCGACAGATGTCCCTTCGTGGAAGCTATTAGCAACGGCGTGTATCCATACGAATCTGTAGCTTCAATGTTAGCGCCTTTGCTTGTTAAATACTCCACAATCGACAAATGTCCATTCATAGCAGCACGTATTAACGGCGTGTATCCATCATTATTTTTAGCTTCGATATTAGCGCCTTTGCTTATGAAATACTCCACAATCGGCAAATGTCCATTCGCAGAAGCTATTAGCAACGGCGTGTATCTATCATTATTTTTAGCTTCGATGTTAGCGCCTTTGCTTATTAAATACTCTACGATCGGCAGATACTTAGAACAAGAAACCCACATTAACGGCGTGAATCCATTATTATCATCTGTAGCCTCAATGTTAGCGCCTTTGCTGCTTATTAAATACTCCGCAAAAGGCAACAAATTACGCGCACAAGCGAAAAATAACATATCATCGATTGCTTGTTTTTTTGCATCATTGTTCAATAGTTTTTCAATGAAGTCGGCCCTAGCAAAATTTCCACTTTGTAATGCCAAACAGTAGAAATGAGACGGATCATCGCTAAATTGCAAGCCGTTATTTTCTAATCGCTTGATCGCTTCCTCGTTGTCGTTGAAAATAGCAGCGGCGAAAGAGTCATTATCGAATGGTATATTATTTTCCTCTAATAAATAAATACAATCAAGATTTCCTCCTGTTGCTGCACAAAACGCACTATCGTTTGAAAATGCTAAGGAAGCATTGTTCAAAAAAATAAATTTGGCAATCATGTTTGATCCGTATAAAAGAGCACAATCGAAGGGAGATATTTGTGCAAAATTTGAGTAACTCTTCCGGATACTAAAACGGAAATCAAATTTTCGTTCGTAAAAGAATTGATCCTTACTGAGTTTTGAAAAAACATTAAGGTCGTCATTCGCAATAATTTGGATTAAAAAATCATACGATTTATTGTCCAGTTTGCTTGTTAAAGCTCTATCAGTAATAACCTGAATATCTCGAAACAATATATGAGCTTTGTATCCCAAACCGAAGGTATATAATTTTTTTTTCAAAAAGGGGATAATGGATTTTTCCTCCTTATCTTTGAAGAAAATTCGTATCTTATTCTCGATTTCTTGCTTTTGGGGATCATTCTCTTTATGCTGCAGATACTCTCGGAAGTCAGCACCAGTAGGCTCAAAATTGGTCGATGGATCCATATTCATCGCCGAAACTTCAAGAACCTGCACTCCTAAAACCATCGCACTTATAGCACCAATAACTTTCTTCATTTTTTACCACCTCTCTATCAATTCGAATCGTAAATAAAGGATAATTAAATTAAAATCAATAACAAAAAAAAACTAAAAACAAAAAAAAGTAACGTAATATTGTTTTGCATATGAAAAATCCTATCCTCTAAAAAAAACCTCTACATAAACTATATAAGAACGTATTAGTTATCGCGTTAACTG
>JAIRMQ010000032.1 GCA_031258575.1 Holosporaceae bacterium
ATCGAAAATGACATATTAGAAATCACTCTCGAAGAAGCAAAAAAAATCGATGAGAATGCGGAGATAGATCAAGTTATATCAACTAAACTTCCTCCTATGAACTTTGGAAGAGTTGCTGCTCAACTTGGTCGTCAAATTATTAATCAAAAAATAAAAGAAGCGGAAAGAGAAAAACAGTATGAAGAATTTAAAGGTAAGGTCGGAGAAATAATTAGTGGAGTGGTGAAGCGTGCGGAATTTGGATCCGTAACTTTGGATGTTGGACGTACAGAAGCAGTTATCCGAAGAGATCAACTGATACCAAAAGAAAATTTCAGAGTGGGCGATAGAGTTAGGGCTTATATTGCCGATGTTTCTTCCGATCCTAAAGGACCATTAATATTATTATCCCGGACTCACACGAGGTTTTTAGCAAAATTATTTATGCAAGAAGTTCCTGAGATTTATGATGGAATAATAGAAATTAAATCCGTTGCAAGAGATCCTGGAAGTCGTGCGAAAATCGCTGTTTACACAGCTGATAACAATATCGATCCGATTGGAGCATGCGTAGGCGTGCGTGGCAGCCGCGTCCAAGCAGTTATTCAAGAATTGCAAGGAGAAAAGATTGATATCGTCCTGTGGTCAGACGATCCTGCAACATTTGCAGTAAATGCTTTAGCTCCAGCCGAAGTTTCGAAAGTCGTAGTAGATGAAGAAAATAGAAAATTCGAAGTTCTAGCGCCAGACAATCAGCTAAGTTTAGCCATTGGAAGAAGAGGACAAAACGTAAGACTTGCCTCGCAACTTGTTGGATGGAATGTAACTGTTGTCTCAGAAACTGAAGCTATAGAAAAAAGCAATAAAGAGTATCACGCGCAATCGAAAGAATTTATGGAAGCTTTGGATTGCGATGAAGTTATAGCTCACTTGCTCGTAGCGGAAGGCTTCAGCAATGCTAAAGGATTAGGAGAAACTTCTAAAGAAGAGCTTGCGGCGATAGAGGGATTTGATGAAAACCTTGCCGAAGAATTGATTCTGCGCGCGAAAAAGTATTCTGAAAATAAAGACAAAGAAATTGTAACGAAATTAGAAGGAATGGGAGTGGATAAGGAATTGGTCGATTTCGATCTACTTATCAAAGAGCATCTTCTGATTTTAGCGAAAAATAACATAACCAAACTGGATGATTTAGCAGATTTAAGCGCAGATGAACTGGTCGAATTGATACCTGATTTGGATAAGGAGTCAGCAGACTGTATTATTGTGAAGGCCAGAGAGCATTGGTTTAAATAGCGGACGGAGTGTAGATTATGGCGGAACAAAAAAAAGGAACGTTGAGCTTATCTCGTCCTACTCTAAAAACAGCTGATTCAATTGATGGGAAGGTGAGGCAAAGCTTTTCCCATGGAAAAAGCAAAATAGTAGCAGTTGAAGTAAAGAAAAAAAGAGTTTTTGGTAAACCGCAATTTTCTGCAAAAACAACGTCGGCTTCTAATTGGTCCAAGGGTGGACTCACTGATCAGGAGGTAGAAACTCGTTTAAAAGTCCTAAAAGATGCAATCAAAGAAAATAAAGAGCAGGAAGAACAACGTATTATTCAGGAACGAGAAGAAAAAGCTAGACTTGTTGCGGAAGCAAGAATCACCGCTAGAACTGTTGCTCCGAAAATTGAAGATAAAAGAATTGAGAAATCAGAAGCGACAGAAGGCGATAAAAAACCCAAGGCCAACGCTAGAGGAGACGATCATCATAAATTTACTGCTAGAAAACCTTTAAGATCGCGTAGAGATTCTGGTTTTTTTGAAGAGGATGATTCTTTAATGAATAACTCCAGAAAAGTTCTAGTTGTAAAGAAAGATATTCGCGAGCTGAAGAGTCGTTATTCTTCCGGACCTGATAAGGTTTCTATACATAACGCGCTAGACAACGATGAAGGAAGAACTCGTTCTTTATCTTCTCTGAGGAGATCTCGTCAGAAAAACAAATTAGGACAAGACAAAACAGATGAAATAAAAGTCGTAAAAGAAGTTGTCTTGCCTGAAACAATAGGGGTTCAGGAATTATCGAACAGAATGGCAGTGCGAACCGGGGATGTAGTAAAAAATCTCATGAAATTAGGGGTTATGGCAACTGCCAATCAGATTATAGACGCAGATACTGCAGAACTTATAATTTTAGAGTTTGGACATAAAGTAAGAAGAGTTAGAGATAGCGATATAGAAATAGGACTGAAAAGAGAAGACGTAGCTGAAAATTTATTATCACGCCCTCCAGTTGTTACCATTATGGGGCATGTTGATCATGGAAAAACATCTTTGTTGGATGCGCTGAGAAAAACAGTAGTTGCACTAAATGAAGCTGGTGGTATCACACAAAGCATCGGTGCTTATCAAGTTGAAGTCAGCGATAAAAGAAAAATTACCTTTATAGATACTCCTGGACACGCTGCTTTTACAGAAATGAGATCTCGAGGAGCTAATGTCACAGATATCGTAGTTCTAGTAGTTGCCGCTGATGATAGTGTTAAAGATCAAACGATTGAGGCGGTAAATCACGCAAAAGCGGCCGGAGTTCCTATCATAGTTGCAATAAATAAAATGGATAAACATGAAGCAAAACCAGATAATGTTCGTAAAGATCTCTTAAACTATGGAATTGTTGTTGAATCCTTTGGTGGAGACGTAATGGATGTGGAAATTTCTGCGAAAACAGGAGTTAATCTCAACAAATTAGAAGAAATAATCTTGTTTCAGGCGGAAATGCTAAATCTCAAAGCAAATCCTAATAGGGAAGCAGAAGGAATAGTTATAGAATCAAAAGTAGAAAAAGGATTAGGGGCAGTAGCCACAGTTCTAATAAGTAAGGGTACACTCAATACAGGTGATGTTTTCGTCTCTGGAGCCGTTTATGGAAAAGTTAAGGCTATTCGGAATCACAGAGGTGAAATTCTTTCCAATTTAACACCAGGAACACCAGGTGAAATTATGGGCTTCAATGGATCTTCTGTACCGGGCGATGATTTTATAGTTGTTGAAAACGAAACTAAGGCGAAAGAAATTGCAAGTTATAGAGAGCGGAAAAAAAGAGAACAGCAGTGGATAATTTCTTCACGTAGTTCTGTGGATCAGATGTTTTCTAAGGAAAGTGAAGGAAAACCGCATATTTTGTCGCTAATCGTTAGATCAGATGTGCAGGGATCATCTGAAGCTATTTGTTCAAGTCTACAAAAACTTGCCACCGAGGAGGTTTCCGTTCATATACTTCATTCTGGAGTAGGAACAATTACGGAGAGTGATATTTCTTTGGCAAAAGCATCCAACGCTGTAATTTTAGGATTTAATGTTTGTGCAAATGCGCAAGCTCACAATCAAATTGCAAGAGATAAAATACAGGTGAAATATTACTCTGTAATTTATGATCTTATAGATGATGTAAAATCTATGTTATCCGGAATGTTAACGCCAGATGTAATAGAAAATACCCTAGGCTCTGCGGAAGTCCGCAAAATTTTTGATGTTTCAAAAATCGGTAGGATTGCCGGTTGTATGGTTATAAACGGTTTAATCAAAAGAGGCGCAAAAGCGAGATTAATACGAAATAGTGCCGTTGTATATAACGGAGATATAAAATCTGTCAGAAGGAATAAGGATGACGTTAAGGAGGTCAAAGAGGGTTTTGAATGCGGTATCTTTCTTGAAAATTACAATGATATCCATCCTGGAGATATCATAGAATGCTTTGAATTTGAAGAAGTTGCCAGACAGCTATCATAATATGCGAAAAACCGAAAATCACAGATCTTGCAGAGTCGCAACAGAAATAAAAAGAGTTCTGTCTGAGTATTTGTTGCGTGAGTTTTTTGTTAGTTCTGAGAAAATTAATTCGCATTTGATATCTATTACGGATGTGACAGTATCTTCCTGTTTGCAACATGCGAAGATATATTTTTCGTATCTATCCCAAAACAAAGAAGAGTGTTTAATGTTTCTACAGACCTACATTCCCAGGTTCCGGCATCAAATAGGCCGTCAAATTCGACTTAAGTTCGTTCCCGATCTTACTTTTATCGTCGATAACTCATATGATTATGGCAACAGAATGGATGCGTTGATCAGATCCCAATGAGAATTTACGTTTTACAAAAAAAAATGTTGATTTAGCGATAATTTTTATGTAATTATTCTTCAGCTAGAATGGAGGCAACATGAAGAAATTAGCGCTTACAATGGTTTTCATGATAGAGCCACTACTATGCGTGTCTGGATCGCCAACATTTGATGGAATATACACTGGAATTGGAGTTGGTTACAATTCTTTAGAAAACACGATAACACGAGTAAATGGCAGCAATGTGTCTAATGCTTCACAAAAGTTTTCTCGTCCGTTTCTTTCCATTTTTTTCGGATCCGGAAAGACTTCGAACACGTTTCCCATATATTGGGGAGGAGAGATTTCAATCAGTATTTCAAAAGCGGACAAGAAGGAAGTTAATTTAAATAACGAAAAATACATAATAGGAGATTCTGGATTATCTTCGGCTTTTCACTTTAGGCTAGCATACAACTCTCTCGTTGCTCCTAGCCTTCTTCTTTTTCTCAAATTTGGTATTTCCTATAATAAAGCGACATCAGAATATAATTCGGCTAGCTTGAACTGCTCTAAGCTCGGTCCAACTTTTGGTGGAGGTATCGAGCAAAAGTACGGAAATATTTCCTACAGATTAGATGCTCATATTACAATGGATAGAGAGAAAAAAAACGATATGCGTTCCCTTAAAAGAGGAGTCAATTGGGGAGTACAGTTGTCTGCAAGCTACTATACTAATTTTTAGGAATAAACCTCATACATAGGCTCTTCTGTAGCTTCTAGCTATGATCTATTTGATCAATAATCACAAGCCGTTATTACGCTTTTCTTGAAAATAAAATTATTTTCTTTATATATTAACTTTTTAGTAACCTCAATGATGTTTACTATGATCGTAGTTTTTTAGATTTTAATTGGAGGATAAAGTGTTATACAGATTAAGCAGACTGTTGAAAAAAGGTACTAAAGGCGCAACGGCTATAGAATATGCACTTATCGCTAGTTTAATAGCGGTTGTTGCAATTGCTGGCATGAAACTTATAGGAAATAAAATTTTGAATCAATTGAATAATATCGCTGATAATCTTGGATAATATTTTCCTATGTTTCGAAAAAAAATCGCTGAGTTAGGATGTGATAAACGAGTTTTGTGCGAGATTTAGCAAGTCGGGTTGATAGAATAATAAGAACCCAGAGATTCTAATTTAGACGCTACCTTATCTCTGTTTACACACTGCTTTTGCGTGATATTTTGTATGTCACTAAAGCTATGATGGAGGTGTCTCATCAAATAATCCAGGGTTTGGTGTGAAAATTATATAATGATGGAACCATCCGCCGGTATTACTTCCATAGGATTGTGCTTTGGGACTATGAATTAGCAATCCGAAAAGATACGGCTTTGCTCGATCTCCGCTCATTCCAGGACACCAGCTAGCATTTAAATATGCATCGATCATTATCTTTACTTCTCCATCCTGTATTTCCAGATCTTTGTATATTGACTTTGAATTCATTTCCTGTCCTACGATTGTCTGTGCAACATTTATATGTGCAGGTATTTTGCCGGAAGTAAAAACATCGTAGCCTCTTAGTGGAGGTGCGCATCCCCAGGAACTGACAACTGCCCAAACCATTTTTGCCTTATTATTCCCTGTGCCTTTTATGTAACATACAGACATTTGTCCACATGGTTTTTGGTAATTCCTTGTATGGGTTCCGTACTGTTTAGTCCCACCTCCATAATATGGGAGAAAAGATGTAGCAGAAATATATTTGTAGTCCTGCAAAGTTATTTTTTTATCCTCTTTATTTCGGGAGATATTTTGGAGCATGTTTACAGCGCAATGCGCACAAAATTCCATTCTTTCGTGAATGCGTGCAATCCTAGGAAGATCGTGCATGTAGTAGAGGATAGCGAGGAGGATAGGAATGGAGAAGGCGAATTCCACAAGAATCGCTCCTCTGAC
>JAIRMQ010000043.1 GCA_031258575.1 Holosporaceae bacterium
ATTCTCCGATGGCCCGAAATGCGGAGTTGAGATACAATCTACTCGCAGCTGATGATCTTGTTCGCTGAAAAGCTGACAGACAAAGCTGCATGAGTAGAAGGGTTCCGGCCTTCTACACAAAATTTCTTACGGTATCCTCCCGGAAGGTTGACTAAGTTTGTATTCGCTTTTCCTACGTTTCTAGAAATAGAACAAAGTCTTAAGCTGCTTTTTTTGCTTTTCCATTTCCAATTCATTATACATCATAATTAGCTGAGAATTAGGTGCGTGTTCGCTTGGATTTCCCTTAAGATTAACGGCACGTAACGCAGAATCAGCGGGGATCAATTTTATAAACTCCATTGCTTCATCCAAGCTAATACTGTTCCCATATAAATCTATAAGTATTATTTGAGGCATAGAATCGACAGGAAAACGCTTTGGACTTTTTATCTGATTGTTGCGTACATATAAATACTCTAGTGGAATTTTAGGTAAAGACTGAGCAAAAATACCAAACGACTCATCTGTCATGGCGCAATTATTAGCAATAAGCGTTGTGAGAAAACCATTGCTTTTTTCAAAGGCCTCTTTAAAGCTCGCCGCCACTTTTTCATCGATCACATTTCCTGTGAGATTCAATGTTCTAAGATTGGAAATATAACCAATCCCTGTGGCTATCGACTGCATTATTTCGGTAGGAAGATTCATATGAGATATATCCAGCAACTCTAAATTTGGCAATTTGCTTAGTGACTCTTTCAAAATTTCTGCGCTTTCGAATTGCTCAACATTTTTTGATTTTGCATCTTCTGGTACCCATTCTCCGATAAATATTTTTAGCTTGCGCAATTTTTTAAGCTTTCCAATTGCCCCAAAAACAGCTCGTATATCATTAATTAATAGGGACGGGAATGATAATTCGAGTTCTTGTAGACTTTTTAGATTGGGAAGTACTTTTGCAATTTCGCTTAAGACTCCTTGTTGAATGTGTACGCTTCCGATCATCAATTCTTTTAAAGATTTTTCAGAAGTTTTTAGCGAATTCTGTAAAAAGCCGCCTGCGTCCGAAGTAATTTCACCAAGTAAGATTTTGAGACAATCCATCTGACGAGAACAAATAGTAGATAATAGGTCTTCAGCTTTTTTCCCTGTCATATCTGTTTGCATTATTGTAATATAGCTGACGGAAGGATGCTTTCCGATTATATTCACAATCATTTCTCGACCTTCCTCGTCAGCTTTGCAAGAGCGGAAGGTTAAACCTTTTAACGGATCGTCTACTGTATGTTTTTGCACATCTTCCATCATTTCTCTTTTTAAAGTCACACCGTTAAGTTCTACATTTGCTATATTGTGAAAATCGGAAAAATTATCCGGAAGACTGGATCCTTGAGGTAATTCTTTGGAAAAAAATCTGTAATCTGAGCTAAAATACACGACTTTACTTTTTTTTATGAGTATTCCAATAATTTCTTCTGGTTTCAACTCTCCAGACGATTTTTCAAAAGGTAGATAACTTTCTTCTGATTCGTCAGCAGAATTTGTATTTCCACTTGAACTGGAACTGGAATTATCTAATCTACGTGGATTAGATGGTTGGCTTATTGAAGAAGTTTTATTCGACATAGGAGCCGTTTTTCTTGGAGGGGGAGTAGCGTCAACGGTCTCTACGCAGCAAATTACCGCAAAAATATATAATACCGACCACTTACATAACTTCACTATCATTACGAAACCTCTTTACTGTCGTTCTCTCAGATGCTGCCATAAAAAAGTAAAGAATTTTTGAAGATTTTCAATTTTTAATTTTTTTTGTGTATAATTCTAAAGTTATTTTGAATATATCATGAAATTCTTTGAGAAAATAAAAAAAAACCTTTGTATGAGTGAAGAAAAAAATCAGGTCAATCATATGATATCTCCTGAAATATTAAGAGAGTACGATATCAGGGGAATTTTCGGCCAAAATTTGTTTATCGAGGATGCGTATGATATTGGTAGAGCATTTGGTACATTTATCGTTCGAAAAGGCTTAAAAAAAATTTGTGTAGGATACGATTGTCGGAGCTCTTCGGATTCATTAGCGAATAATTTAATAAAAGGATTAGTCAATACAGGAGCGGAAGTTATATCACTCGGATTGTGTCATACTCCAATGATGTACTATGGAGTACACAAACTTAATCTTGATGCTGGAATTATGATAACAGGATCCCATAATCCTCCGGAATATAATGGTTTTAAATTTATGTATGAAAAAAGCCCGTTCTATGGAGAAGAAATCAAAAACCTCGGTGATGCAATTCTTAGAAAAGATTATTTGAACGGCAATGGACGAGAAATTATTCTCAATGGAGTATTTTCACAATATGTATCTGACATAATTGATGGTTTTTCCTTTTCTGATGATATGAAAATTGCTTGGGATGTTGGAAATGGAGCCACAAGCAATGCAATAAAAGCGATAACAGCTATAATTCCAGGGAAACATCATATTTTGTTTGAAGAGATAGACGGAAAATTTCCCAATAGATTCCCCGATCCTACCGTTGAAAAAAATATTGAATATCTACTGAATTTTGTGTCGTACAATAATTTTGATATAGGTTTTGCTTTCGATAGCGATGGAGATAGACTATGCGTAGTAGATTCTTCTGGCAAAATGCTTCTCAGTGATCAGGTGCTGGAGGTAATAGCGATTGATTTCCTAAGAAAAAATCCGGGCGCGAAAATTATTGCGGATATTAAATCGTACAATAGATTGTTCGATACTATAAAAAAGAACGGCGGTGTCGGAATTATGGAAAGATCAGGACATTCATTCATAAAAGTTAGTATGCAAACAAAGGGAGCTCTTTTGGCAGGAGAGATGAGTGGGCATTTTTTCTTTAAAGACCGTTGGTTTGGATTTGATGATGGAATTTATGCCGCTCTCAGATGTCTAGAAATAATCGGTGATAACCGCAATGCGTTCAATAATCTCGATCGTGGAATTGTTACTCCAGAATTGCGAGTAACATGCTCAGAAGATAAAAAATTCTCCATTGTTGAATCCGTAAAAGAAAAACTAAAGCAAGACGGAATAGACATTGTTGATATAGATGGTGTTCGAGTTAATACTACTAAAGGGTGGTGGTTGTTACGGGCTTCTAATACGCAAAATGCTTTATCTCTTAGAATAGAAGCTTATTCTTCCAATGATATGAGAGAGTTAAAGGAAAGTATTATAGATTATCTAGGTGATTCGGTAGAAAACATAAGAGAAGTTCTAGAAAATCATGGATAAAGAATTTATCGATTTTTTAAAAAGCAAAATTTCAATAGTTGATGTTATTTCCGGAAGAATTCGTCTGAGAAAATCCGGAAAAGACTGGTTCGGCCTATGCCCATTCCATAAAGAAAAAACTGGTTCCTTTAAAGTCGATGCTGAAAAAGGATATTACTATTGCTTCGGATGTGGAGCGCATGGAGATATTATAAGTTTCATACAGGACTTTAATAAGATTAATTTTTCTGAAGCAGTAGAATATTTAGCCAATTGCTATGGAATTCCGTTACCTCAAAAAGAAAAAAAATTCTTTGATCCTCAAAAACCCGTATATGAAGCAATGAGTGCAATGAAAAACTGGTTTGCGTTTCAATTAAAGGAAAACATCGGAGAAAAAGCGAGAAACTACCTCACTATAAGAGGTATTTCGGATGAGTCATTAGAAAAGTTTCAACTAGGTTTCTCTTCGGATACCGATAATCTAATTAAACATTTGCGAGATCTTGGTTTTTCAAAAGATATTTTATTAAAAACTGGAGTTTTCAATAAGTCCAAATACCATAGCGGGTTGATAAATAGGTATGAACGGCGACTGATGTTTCCGATCATGGATAGTGTTGGTAAATGCGTAGGTTTTGGCGGAAGAATTTTGGATAAATCGGAAGCGGCGAAATATATAAATTCTCCTGAAACGGAAATTTTCGTAAAAAGTGATCATTTATATGGATACAACTTAGCTAAAAGAGGAACTACGCGTGAAATAATTTTAACAGAGGGATATCTAGACGTTATTTCTATGCATCAAGCTGGTTTTGATGGAGCTGTCGCGCCTCTTGGGACTTCTATTAGTGAAACTCAGATAAGTATGTGCTGGAATATCTGCAATAATCCAATTATTTCTCTCGACGGAGATATCGCTGGAATTAAAGCATCTTACAGGTGGATAGATAAGATACTACAATATTTACAACCGGGGAAATCATTTAGATTTGCTAGATTGCCGGAAGGAGCCGATCCTGATTCCCTTGTTCTACACAATCAGATTTACATTATCAAAGAAGCTGTTCAATCTGCATTGCCGCTTTCAGAATGGATGTGGGAAGGAGCTTTTTTACTATATCCAACAGAAACTCCAGAACAAAAAGCAGCGATAATCAAAATGCTTACCGATAAAATCAACGCTATCTCCGATTTATCTATCAAAAGATTATATTTTCAAAATCTGAAGCAAAAAGAAAACGACTTATATCGAAAGAAAACTTCGATAGTTTCTAAAAAAGAAAACGTTTATCCTGTAATTTCTGTTCGCAAAAAAATAGAAAAAATATTTATTGTGACAATTCTCAATCACCCCCATATTATCAATAAGGTTATTGAATCTTTTGTAAAATTGGAATTTGGAGATTTACAGATGCAGCAGTTTAAAAAACGTATTTTGGATTGCTATAATAGTGGAAGCGGAATCTCAGAGTTGAAAAATGAGATTTCTTCGCAGACAATAAAGGAAGCAACGCTTCATGCTGGTTTTGCTGAAACAACAGCGTCTGATGAGGAAGCAATCGCTGGTTGGGCACAACTTATGGAAAAATACTGCACTGAACCCAACATAATTAAGGATTTACAAAATGCTGCGTCTGAATTAAAATTAAGTTTCTCTAAGAGTGAATGGCAAAGACTGAAGACTTTAAAACAAGAGGCCATATCGGGTCGTATCATAAATCATGAGGATAAATAAATGGATGCTGATGCTGTATTAAATTTAACTGATCTTAGCGCAGATTGTAACGATAGTCCTGAACAAGGATTCAAAAGATTACTAATATTGGGAAAAGAACGTGGTTATATTACATATGAAGAGCTAGAAGACGTTCTTCCAAAAGAGAAATTCTCTGCAGAAAAGATAGATTCAGCAATTTCTGGTATTGCGGAAATGGGAATACAGCTTGTAGAAGCAGAAGATGCGGAAACTTTTTCTCAAGGAGAAGATGCGTTGCCGGTAGAAGTAACTCCTGAACCGACAGAAGAACTCGTAAGAACAGATGATTCTATTCGGATGTATCTTCGTGAAATGGGAAATGTTGAACTTCTGTCCAGAGATGGAGAAGTTGAGCTTGCAAAAAGAATAGAGAAAGGTTATTTAGATGTTCTTTGCGGTTTAAGCGAAAGCCCCAAAACTTTTGAAAAGTTTTCGCGATGGATATCGGACCTGCGCAATCACAAAATTCAGTTGCATGATATTGTGCAGGTTGATAATAGTTCTTCCGAGCAAGAAAATGGAACAGAAGAAGTTTTATCCGAAGATATTTCTTCAGCCGATAACGATACCGTCGAAGAGGTAGTGGATGAAGAAACATTAATTCCAGGATTAATCTCTACATTTGAAAATGCTATAAATCTACATAATAAAGTCAAAACTGATTGTGAACTAAAAGAACAATTGATTTCAACGATTAAGGAGCTAAATCTCAATCAGAAAGCGGTAAATTTATTATGTGAAGAGCTCTATTCTCTCAATCGTAAATTAATAAAAAGTGAAACTCACTTGTTAAAGTTAGCGCTAGATAAAGGGATTCCTCGCGATAGATTTTTAAAGAATTATTATGGGAATGAAACTAGGGATTCCTGGATATCTTCTTTATCAAGAGTTTCTGGTTGGAAAGAATTCTTTGATGCTAATTCTTCTGCAGTGCAAGCTCATCAGGAATTAGCAAAAGCCATAAGGAAAGAGATTGGTTTGTCTCTTAAATCGTTCAGAAAAATAGTTTCCTCTATTCAAAAAGGAGAAAGAGAGGCTAATCGAGCGAAAAAAGAGATGATCGAAGCCAATCTTCGTCTTGTTATATCAATAGCGAAAAAATATACAAATCGCGGGCTACAGTTTCTCGATCTAATTCAAGAGGGAAATATAGGGTTAATGAAAGCAGTTGATAAATTTGAGTATAGAAGAGGGTATAAATTTTCAACTTACGCCACTTGGTGGATTAGACAAGCGATAACTCGCTCCATTGCTGATCAAGCGCGAACTATCCGCATTCCGGTTCATATGATTGAAACAATTAACAAGATAATTAGATTGTCTCGACAGATTCTTAACGAGACTGGAAAGGAACCGACTCCGGAAGAAATCGCGGAACGCCTTCATATGCCAATCGATAAAGTACGCAAAGTTTTGAAAATAGCAAAAGAGCCAATTAGCTTAGAGTCTCCAGTGGGAGACGAAGAAGATTCTCATCTAGGAGACTTCATCGAAGATAAAAACATCGCACTTCCAGTTGAATCTGCTGTTAACTCTAATCTTCGCGAAACCACAACTTTGGTATTGGCAAGCCTAACTCCCCGCGAAGAAAGAGTTCTCAGAATGCGCTTTGGAATAGGAATGAATACCGACCATACTCTTGAAGAAGTAGGACAGCAATTTTCTGTTACGAGAGAAAGAATAAGACAGATAGAAGCTAAGGCACTAAGAAAGTTAAAACATCCAAGTCGTTCGCGGAAGCTTAAAAGTTTCCTCGATTTTCCGTAAATAAATTATGCCCGCTCTTAAGTAATAAAATCTAGCTAGTTAGGATGGGATATGTTAAAGTTTAATATTTCGAACAATTTGCCTAAAAAGAAAAAAATAATGCTGTCCTAGAGCGTTTGTGTTAAAGTGTGTAGAACTTGACGTATTCTGTAGGTAATGTATAATCAGGCGTTTATGTCTCCATCGTCTAGCTGGCCTAGGACATCGCCCTTTCACGGCGACAACACGAGTTCGAATCTCGTTGGAGATACCATTTTTACAGAGATATTCTTTTTTCTAATATCGGGATAATAGCAAATAGGTAGTACCTTCTTATAGTTTTCCACTCATAGATTTTTATTAGAGGGATTCCAAAGCACTTATACAGGATTTTTCTTTTTATATAGCATCGCTCATCGCAATTAATATGGTATTTCCGCGAGAAATGAATGAAATCTTTCCTAGCAGCTAGCTGATCCCGTTGTTTTTTATCGCTCATATTTCTTGTTGTAGATTGATAGTTAACTCGGTAATGGTAAACTATTTTAGGTACGCTGACCAAAGTTTGTAAAAAATACAAAGCTCTTGTAGAAAAGTAAATGTCCTCAAAATAAACTCCTTCTGGAAAGAATATTTCATTATTTTCCAATTCGGATCTTTTGTAAATTTTATTGTAGATATAGCTTTTTTGTGGAATCTCCGCAATCCTGTACCTTTCGATAGCAGAACAGTAAAGTTTTTCTTCTTTAATATTTAATTTAATACGCGATTTAGAAGAATATTCTCGAACAATTCCACAGCAAGCTATGTCTGCATTGTACTTTTGTGCGGTTTCATATAATTTTTGGAAATAATCCAAGTCTATCCAATCGTCGCTATCTACAAACCCTATATATTCTCCTCGCGCTACTTTCATAGCAGAGTTTCTCGCGGCTCCTTGTCCTTTGTTTTCTTGATTTATCACTATTAAGCGATTATCAGTGGCCGCAAATTCATTAAGGATATCAAGCGAGTTATCCTGAGAGCCATCATTCACGCATATTATTTCTATTTCTTTTAAACTCTGATTTAAAACGCTGGTTAGGCATTGTTTAAGAAATTCCTCAACATTATAAACTGCTATAATAATGGACATTTTAGGTATCATTTAGATAATTTCCCTTATTATATAAAGAGGTCTTTGCTTAGATTCGATATAGACACGTCCCAGATACTCTCCTATTATGCCAAGGCTTATAAGTTGAACTCCGCCAAGAAATAATATCGCAGTAATCAAAGATGCATACCCCTGTACATCTATACCAAAAATCACGGTTCTAAACAAAATCCAGAATCCACGAATAAATGAAAATAAAGTCATTATTATTCCCAGATAAGTCGAAACTTTCAAAGGAACGATAGAGAAAGAGGTTATTCCTTCTATAGCATAATTCCATAGTTTCCAATAACTCCATTTTGATTTTCCGCCGCTTCTTTTTTGTCTCTGATATTCGACTGTCCCTGTTCTAAAACCAGAAAAAGCCAATAGGCCTTTCATGAAACGATTGCGTTCTGAGAACGTTTTTATGACATCTACGACTTTTCTATCTAATAGCCTAAAATCTCCAACATTTTCCGGTAGTTCTATATCAGATAAATAATTATATATTTTGTAGAAGAGTTTTGCGGTAGTTCGTTTTATAATAGTGTCGCAACTGCGGTCAAAGCGCTTAGCTAAAACTACCTCTGCGCCGTTTTTCCATTTTTTCAGCATTTCTAGTATTAATTCTGGAGGATCTTGCAGATCACAATCTATAGGAATAACACACTTACCAACTGAAAGATCCAATCCCGCGCTTAATGCAGCATCTTTTCCGAAGTTTCTGGAGAAATTTATAATTTTCAATTGAGGATATTTCTCTTTATAAACAATCAAACGCTCGGCAGTATCATCTTTGCTTCCATCGTTGATACAAAGAACCTCAAAAGAAAGTTTGGTACGTTTTAGAACCGGAATTATAGCTTTGAATATGGCGTCTATTGCGTCTGCTTCATTATAAAAAGGAATTACAACGCTGATTTCAATTTTTTCCATGCAGCCTCTTACTGTTTATAATAGTACCAGAAAATTTATGGGGAGTTGAGAGTTTTTTATGGAAGTGACGCGGGAAATTATTTTAGGATTAACTGATTCCATGTTAGAGTACGGCTTGTTAGCAGAAGCTATTTGATTTATAGGATGTGTATATTCTGATGATAATGGGGTGTAGCCAAGAGGTAAGGCAGCGGGTTTTGGTCCCGCGATCGTGGGTTCGAATCCTACCACCCCAGCCATATTTGTCTTTTGGGAGGAGAATTGGAAATGCGCGCACACAATGTGACTAGGATGCAACGGGGGAGTAATCCTCACGGACAGAGGCGTTTTTGGCGTTTTCTTGGTTGGCTTAATGGCAAAAATCTAGACAATTTTAAGGGTAGAAATAATTCCTATCTCTTTCTTAAGAATGGAATTTTCAGGCATAGGATATTCGGATTTGGTTCTGAGGTCAGAGGAGCGATTCTTGTGGAATTCGCCTTCTCCATTCCTATCCTCCTCGCTATCCTCTACTACATGCACGATCTTCCTAGGATTGCACGCATTCACGAAAGAATGGAATTTTGTGC
>JAIRMQ010000004.1 GCA_031258575.1 Holosporaceae bacterium
GGAGATATGAAGCCGGTCATATTTTTGGCCATTGTAAATTACATTTTATTCCCGCATAAAAAGAAGTACCTTTCGCATCATAAGCATCTTGATATTGAGACCTTTGAATGCGACATAGAGGGGCTTTCCTTCTCGTTTCTGGAGCTCAAGAAACTTAATAAAGAGTTGCATGAGCTGGATAGTAACATAGAAAAGTGGATGTATTTTTTCAAGAACGCTCCATGTACCGAGCCGAGTGAATTGGAAGAGATCAGCAAAAATTCGCCAATGATAAGGGAAGCCTATGGCGCGCTGGCCGAATACGCGTTCACTCCGGAGGAATTGCGAGAATACGAACGCTACGATATGCAACAAGACGCAGAAAAAACACGACTTAAAGATGCTAAGGCTGAAGGACTGGCCGAGGGGCTGGCTGAAGGAGAAACTCGTAAAGCAAAAGAAACAGCGATTAATTTATTGTCCATGGGGTTAAGCTTGGAGCAAATAGCTAAAGCCACTGGCTTATCGATGAAAGATATAGAAAATATATCGTCTAAAAAATAACGAGCTTTCATGCAATTTTCGAACCAAATGATATGGCGCAAAAATGTCAAAAACCGCATTTTTCCTACTCTCTCACGCATAGCAGTCGACACCTCTGGCAGAAATATCTCAATAACTCCTTGGAATAACGATGAGATCTTGGGAACTGCTTGTAATTTATCTGAAATCCAATTTATCTGAAATCCAAAGTAACGGAACCGGAGAACTAGCCTGAATATAAACACACTAAAGTCACAATAGTCTCTGATACAGCCATATTCCAATGAGTCTGGTCAAACAGGGTAACATGAAACTCTCGCCTATTGCCTTCTGGTGTGGTGGGCGCCAGAGGATTCGAACCTCTGACCCGCTGATTAAGAGTCAGCTGCTCTACCAACTGAGCTAGGCGCCCACAAACAGATGTTATTATATATCACTTTTTCAGTGAAAGTCGAATATCATTTGTCATTGCACTTAAAATCAAACTGTCGTTTATAACAGCGAATAGTTAAGGGAAAGAAAACGCGAAGAAAAACACTTTTCGAGATTTTCTCCAGGCTCAGTACTGTTTGCTGACGCAAAAATTAGCGTCGCTTTTCGAACGTAAAAAGCCGCTTTATATCAACTTGCATTCAATTATTTTTATCCGTGAACCAAGCAGTTAATATATTTTTAATATGTGATGTGTATATTAATCGTGAAAAAATAATGTGTTATATATGAAGATTATTAGAAAGTTATTGATTTCTTCAAGGGGAGCTACTGCAATGGAATACGTTCTGATAGCTACATTGTTATGTGTTGCCCTTATAGGAGGGTATAAAACGATAGGAAACAGCTATAAACATATATATAATAATATCTCAGATTCTTTACCGGGGTAAAATAAGTTCTCTTCAGGAATAGTGAAAAGAAACGAAAAACTATTCTTCAAAATATGTCCGATTTTAATTAGCCAATACCCTGTCTGCAGATACTCCAATTCCTAAAGATTCCGCAATCGGAAGTATAGAATCGGCGTTTCCTTTTCCTACTGTAATGATGGAAAGATTAGAAGACGTGATTTTTCGCGCTACTTTTTGAATATCCTCAAGGGTTACAGAATTGATTTTTTCTAGTATTTCTTTCTGTTCGTACGGCTTTTTGAAAATAATAGTTTGATTGGCTATTTGTTCGCATAGTGCAGAATTGCTTTCGTTTGACATTAGTAAACTCGCTTTGAACTGAGCTTTAGTTCTTCGTAATTCTTTTTCCGAAATATTAGAGCACATATCTAACAATTCCCCCAACGATACATTTACCAATTCCGTTATTTTTTCTGAAGAAGTAGCGGAATAAATTCCAAATAGTCCATTTTTTCTGTGCGCAGACGAAAATGAATAAATTGAATAAGCCAGTCCTCGTTTTTCTCTTATTTCTTGGAATAATCTAGAAGACATTCCTCCTCCTAAAATAGATGAAAGAATAGCCTGTGTATAATATTCGGCGCTTAAGCTTGAGACTCCTTCGAAACCGATAATTATATGGGTCTGTTCCAGATCTCTAGTATCAGAAAAAACTCCTCCCACGTAATTGTATTGCTCATTTGCAACTGAAGTGACATTAGAAGCAAATTTGAAAAGATACTTATCTGCTTGCTTTAATAAGTCGTAATGACACAAATTCCCTACTGCTGCTAAAACAATATTATCTGCGTTGTAGTATTTTGATCTATATCTGCGTAAATCCTCTGTAGTAATTTTATTAACAGTTTGAGGCGATCCTAAAATCGAACGTCCGAGCTTTTGATTCGCGAAAGCTATGTCTTGGAAATAGTCAAAGATGATATCATCTGGAGTATCGAAAGTCTGAGATATTTCTTGCAAAATCACATATCTCTCTTTTTCTAATTCTTCTTCTGGAAATGTGGGATTTTGTAAAATATCAGAAAGGATGTCCATTCCTAAAGCTAGATCTTCTTTGAGAATTTTCGTTTGAAAAGCTGTGGTTTCTCTTGAGGTATATGCATTAATATGACCTCCAACTGATTCAATTTCTTCGGTAATTTGGTTCGCTTTTCTTGACGTTGTTCCTTTGAAAGCCATGTGCTCGAGGAAATGCGATATTCCATTATCATCATTTTCTTCATGAACGCTTCCAGCTTCAATCCAATATCCTAAAAATATGCTTTCTAAACTTTCAACGGTTTTTGTAACAACACGGATTCCATTATTTAGTTGAGTTAATTGTGCTCTGCTCATTTTTTTTACTTTCAATTTCTTTATCGGATAATAAAGCTGCGGTTGAAGAGAAATCAACCTGATTGCTTATCAATGTTTTAATAGATTTCTTCGCATTTTTTTTATGATATACCCTGCTTTTTAGGATTTCTTGACTAAGTAATTTTGAAAAAGCTTTTTTTATAAGAAGATACGCTTTAATATCTCTTTCTCGTGCAGTTTTTCCTCCGAGAACTATTACTATTAGCCGTTTTTTCCCGCGAACGGCAGATGCTGCTATATTAAAACCGGAAGCGTTTAAAAAACCTGTTTTTATTCCATCCACAACGATATCTTCACCTTTCTTTTTTAATAAATTATTATGATTTTTTATTACTTCTTTTCGATAGCAGAAACTTTTTGTTGAAAATAATCCATAGTAGCCTGGATACTCACAGATGAGTGCTTTTGATAATTTGGCCATATCTTTTGCTGTGGTAAGTTGTTGAGGATTTTTCCAACCTGATGGATTCTGAAACGTAGTAGAATTCATATTAAGGCGTTTGGCTTCTTTATTCATCATTCTAACGAATTTTTTTTCGCTTTTTCCGATGTGCTCTGCTATCGCTACTGCAATGTCATTGGCTGATTTTGTGATTAGAGCTAAAATAGCGTCCCGCATACTTATATACTCTCCACACTTCAATCCGAGCATACATGGACTTTGAGAAGCGGCATTCTGCGAAATTTTGATTTTTGTAGAAAATGAAATTTTTCTTTGCTCAAGCGCCTTGAATACCAATAGTAACGTCATCATTTTCGTGAGAGAAGCGGGTTGTGTTTTGAGGTTTGCATTACTCGAATATATAATATTTCCAGAGGTATCCGAAACTAAAGAAGCAGATACTGGAGTATATACAGCAAAAGTCTCTACCGTCGATAAAGAAATAAAAATACAAAATAAGAATCTAAACAAAGCTTTTTCTAGATTTGCATTGCTACGAGATATCATATTCATAATCAAACTGCAAAATAAATTAAAGCTCCTCACGTAAAACACTTCAGATATATAAAAAAATAACTACAAATGAATCTTATTCTGTAGTATCTTCGAAAAGCGTATTTTAAAGGATTAATTATGAGTCTCATAAAAAATGTAGTAACTGTAGGGGGATGGACCTTACTCTATCGTGTAAGTAGTTTCATTCGTGATATTGCTCAATCGACTATACTTGGAGCGGGAATATTTGCCGATGTATTTTCACTTTCGTTTAAGCTTGCGAATATTTTAAGAAAATTATTTGCGGAAGGAGCATTTAATGCATCATTTCTGCCGATATTTGCAAGTACACTCAAAGATAAAGGACCAAAAGAGGCGCAGAAAATAGCTTCTCAGATTTTTACATGGCTAGTGATTATGGTCACGTGTTTTATGATTGTATTCCTGATTTGCTTTCGAAATATTATGCATGTATATGCCGCTGGAATAGAACCTTCAAGTGATAAATTTAATCATCTAGTGGCGATTGGAAGAATTAGTTCTCCTTATATTGCAACGTCGTTTCTAGCAGCGCTGTTCGGAGGAATACTCAATACTGTCAACAGATTTGCAATGCCAGCAGCCATTCAATTGACGTTGAATATTTTTATTGTTATTGCCCTTTTTATAGGAGCTTTATCCTTTCCGAGTGTAGCGTATACAATGGCTTGGGCTACATTTTTAAGCGGAGTTATTCAAGTGGCGGTATTATGGCTTAGTGTTGGATATTGCAATTTTTCAATAGGATTTAATTTTTCACGCGTAGGCGATGAGGTAAAGATTTTTTTTAAGAAATTAGTATCTGGTGCTATTGGATCAGGAGTTTGGCAGCTAAATGTCATAATAGACTTTATGATTCTGTCGTTTCTTCCAACAGGTGCCGTTTCTTACTTCTTTTATACTGATCACGTAAATCAATTTCCTCTTGGAATTCTGGGGATTGCTTTTAGTACGGCATTGTTGCCTCCTTTGACCAAAGCGATTCATGCCAAAAACAGTGTTGTGGCGCAGAAACAGATGGATTTGGGATTATTATTTGCTTTTATGTTTACATTTCCTGCTGCAGTTATTTTAATGTCTTTAAATCATCCTATGACTGGCGCGATTTACGGACATGGAAAATTCACAATAGAGCAAGTAACGGCAGCTGCTCCAGCTCTGGCGGCATTTGCTCTTGGTCTTCCGGCATATATGGCTACGAAAGTTTTTTCAACTGTCTTCTTTGCGCATAAAAACACGAAAATTCCGCTCAATGGAGGAATTGTTTCACTGGTAACAAACTTACTATTTATAGTCCTACTCATGCCATATATGAAACATACCGGAATAGCACTGGCGACTACGTTGTCTTCATGGTGTAATGGTATATATTTAGTTTTTAAGCTCAAAGAACTTGGAACTATGGGTATTGATAGAAACGTTATAACAGAGTGCCTAAAACAATTGTTGATTTCTGCTATTATGTTGGCATCTATACTTGCTATGAATATCTATGCAGACAGCTATTATACCAATGGAGGCATAGAACGAAACATTGCACTTGCGATTGTTTGCGGAATTAGCATTACGGTATTTGTCATTGCAGGGAAAATGCTAAACGTATTCTCCTTTCTGAAAGAAATAAAATCCATGCAAACTCATGAATAAGGGGTCAGCGGAAGCTATTTAATCTTCGCTTCTTTGAAAATAACGTGTTTGCGAACCACTGGATCGTATTTCCTCATTTCCATTTTCTCTGGTTGTTTGCGAGGATTTCTCTTTTTTACATAAAAAAAACCAGTATCCGCCGTACTAAGCATCTTCACTGTCATTGCTGCCGTTTTTGCCATGATTAAATCTCCATATCATTTGTAATAATAATAGAAACATCTAAAAAAATCAAGTTGCGAATTGCTCGTTTAAGACTTTCTCTTCGAAAGGACTATCCAAAAGCAATGTTAGAGTGGTTGTTTTATCTTCTGAAATTCGAACTTTTGATATTTTCCTGAATTCTAAATAATCCGCAACCGCACAAACAGGTCTTTTCATGCTATCAATAATTTCGAAACTCAAATTAAAATTGGAAGATAAAATCGCGCCTCTCCAATTTCTAGGTCTGAACGGACTAATTGGAGTGAGAGCTATTAATCCCGACATTATAGGGATTATAGGTCCTCCCGCAGAATAATTATAAGCGGTGCTTCCGATGGGAGTGGCAACTATCACACCGTCGCAAATCAGCTCGCTGATTTTTTCCACGTCATTAATTTTTATTTTGATTTTTGCTGATTGATGAGTCTCTCGTAAGAGATATAATTCATTGATAGCAATATCTGAGAATACTCCTCCTTCGTTATTTTCTCCGATTACTTTTAGTGGATGAAATTTCATTTGGATGGATTTTCCAATTTTTTCAGTCAGATCTTTTTCAGGAGAATACTGGTTAGTTAAAAAACCAATTCTTCCGCAATTTATACCATAAATAGGAAGGTTTCTGTGTAAATTCTCATGAAAGGTTCGCAATATTATTCCATCTCCAGAAAGCACCACAATGCATTCTGCTGTTTCGATATCAGCCTGCCCATATCGCTTTGTCATTTCCTGAAAAGCACTTTTAGAGTTAAAACTAGAGGAAGACACAAAAAATATTTTCATACCATTGACCCACACTATTTGTTATATGTTATCACGTTAAAGGATATTTACAACTTTAGCCATGCGCAGTAATATCTTATAGAAAATGAGGTAATTTTGTTTAAAATTGTATTTAGCTGTATAGCCTTTCTTATGAGCGGATGTAGTAACCATCTATCTATAAATAATGATCTTATTCCCAGAAGTATTTTGCAGGCAAAACCAGATAGGTTCTGCGTTCGATTAAATGATATTGGCGATAAAATTTCGTATATGTCTCGAGATAAAGATGGAATAGAGCTATGTATCGAAGATCTAGAAGGAAACGTTCTTAGAAAATTCAAAATAAAGGAATCACGGGGAGCTTTTAGTTATAATTGGGCATACACCAACAAACATATTTTGATCGCTCAAGATGCGGATGGTGACGAGAATGATCATGTATTTTGTTTGGATATAGAAACCGGCGCTTCAAAAGATTTAACTCCATTCAAAGGAGCGAGATCAAAAGTATGTAACCTCAGTAAAAAATATCCATGCGAAGCTATATTGGCTTCAAATAAAAACGATCCGAAGTGGTTTGAGGCTTATCGTGTGAATATAGTCACGGGAAAAACAGATCTTGTTTTTAAAAACAGTAGTTATGCTGGTTTTATGTTTGATCATGATTTGAATTTGAGGATAGTTTCTGAAAATATGCCTGATGGCAGCGATATTTATCTCATAAAAAATGGCAAGCCGGAATTTTTCAAGAAGGTTCCTTTTGAAGATACCAAAAGTACAGGGTTTAATTATTTAGATTCAAACAATAGGATCATTTATGGTTTTGAGTCGATTGGACGCGATAAAAGTGCGCTTGTGGCCTATGATCTACAGAGCAAGACATCCAGAGTTATCTTCAAAAGTGACTTAGCAGATGTCAGCCGTTTTGGCGTAGATCCCAGTACATACGCTCCCCAATATGCAGTTGTTGATTATCTAAGTCCGGAGATCTTTGTTATCGATAAAAATGTATCAAAAGACATAGCTTACCTGCAATCCCATGCGAAAGGGCGTTTTTTGGATATTGTCTCAGAAAATCTCGCCAACGATACTTGGATAGTAGGTTATTATAGCTCTGACAAGTGTAAAAAATACTGTCTGTATAAAAGAAATCCAGTAAGTGGCGAGCCAATTTCTTTGAAATTTCTGTTTTCTGCTCTAGCTAAGCTGGATAAATATAAATTACAGAAAAAAGAACCTATTGTAATAAAATCAAGAGACGGGTTGGATTTAGTCTGCTATTTAACTAGATCCTATGATTTTCAAACCGCAAATCCAAGGAAGCTAGTTGTTTACGTTCATGGTGGACCGTGGGCAAGAGATGAAAACTGTCTTGATAGAGACGTTCAGTTGTTAGCTAATCGCGGATATTCGGTATTGCAAATAAATTATCGCGGTTCTACAGGGTTCGGCAAAAAGTTTATAAACGCCGCCAATGGAAATCTTGATAAAATCCGTGATGACGTAATAGACGGAGTAAATTGGGCTATAAAAAACCAAATTGCCGATAAAAGCAGTATTGCTATTATGGGAGCGAGCTTTGGAGGGTATTCCGCCTTAGCTGGATTGGCTTTTACTCCGGATACTTTTTGCTGCGGTGTTGACATCGTAGGGCCAGCGAATTGGATAACCACACTTGAGTCTATTCCGAAGTATTGGATTCCTTTTGCGGAGGCATGGTATAAATTGGCGGGAAATCCAAAAACAAAAGAAGGAATTGAGCTTTTAAAGCGAAATTCTCCAATTACGCGCGTAAACGATATTAAAAAGTCATTGATGGTTTTCCATGGAAAAAATGACCCTCGCGTTAATAAAAGAGAGGCTGATCAAATTGTTAATGCTGTAAAAAGCAAAGGATCATTAGTTGGATACGTATTGTATCCCGACGAAGGACACGGATTCTTACGAGATCCTAATAATAAGTCGTATAGCGCTTTTACAGAAATATTTTTAGCCAAAATCATGGGGGGGCGCTACGAACCGATTCATAAAGGTGAGTTAGAAGGATCTTCTCATCAGATTCTTGAAGGGAAAAGCCTAATCGAGGTGTGTCCTTGAGATTTTATCAGATTCTGAAAAGCCCAACGTTGGTGTGAAATTATAAAAGACTGTAATCTAAAAGCAACATAATACAATAAATGCATTTTTCTGCACATGTCTTTAGGAGGGGATATAAATTGCTCTAAATGTTTACATTGCCGGCGAGTACTTGGCTGCTTATATTGTTGTTGAGTGGGGTAATAATATTATCAAGTTTAAAGGTTCAGCGTACACAAATTATAAGTTAATGAGTGAAAGATTCAACCAGCCAGGAGGGACTGTCGCTTTAGGCGGAGGTTTATTTGTAGATAATATTTACTTAGGTGGTGATTTCGTTTGTGATTTTTCCAGCAATAAGAAGCATGTTGCTAAGGCTGTGTTCGGCGATATAAGGCTGGAGCAAAGAGGAATTACTCCTGTTTTGGCTCTTAAATTGGGTGCATATCTTTCGTCTCTGGATGTTTTGTTCTGTGCTCGTTTCGGCGCATCTTTGAAAAAAACAGAAATAACGAGTAACAATTTCGGCAATTTGAAAATGCCTAGTCTATCTCCTATTGTTGGTTTCGGAGTAGAGAAAAATATGAGTAAGCTTGCTGTTCGGTTTGATTTTGATTACAGGTTTGAAGCTGAAAAAGATGGAGGTTTTTCTCAATTAAAGCGCTTGACGACGGCGCTAGATAATATAGACGCGAATCGTATTATGGAGACCAAGTTAAGAACGAGTGGCTACGATTTGAGATTGATGCTAATGCTGTATCTGTGATTCTTTCTACGTATAAAGAGCTCGCTTTAATAACTATTTCTAGGAGTTTATTGTAATTATGTAAGACTCCTTTCAGAACTGCTGGTCTGGAAGGAATTTTGCGTATAAATGCGCGAGTTGTTTTATTTAGAGGAAAAGTTCGTTTTTAAAGCAGCGAAGAATGTTCCATGAGGGATTTTGACGTTACCAATTTCTCGCATTTTTTTCTTTCCTTCTTTTTGTTTTTCAAGAAGTTTGCGTTTCCTAGAGATATCTCCTCCGTAACATTTCGCGGTTACATCTTTCCGAAAAGCTGAAATCGTTTCTCTGGCTACGATTTTTCCTCCAATCGCCGCTTGTATCGGAATTTTAAACATATGCTTTGGGATGAGATCTTTTAATCTTTCACAAAGTAAACGTCCTTTATACTCGGCGCTGCTGCGATGTACTATCATAGAAAGAGCATCTACTAATTCTCCGTTTACTAGAATTGTCATTTTTGCTAAATCATCTTGTTTATAGTCAAATAATTGATAATCAAAACTAGCATAACCTTTGCTTATGGATTTCAAGCGATCATAAAAGTCGTAAACTACTTCATTCAGAGGTAGTTGATATTCAACGAGAACTCTAGAACCGACATAGGTTAAATTCTGCTGTATTCCGCGTTTTTCTTCGCATAGCGATAGAATATTTCCCAAATATTCGTCCGGGACTATTATTTTAGCTATTATCCAAGGTTCTTCAATGAAGGATATTTTTGAATCTAGCATATCGGCCGGATTGTGTATATCAACAATATTTCCGTTACTAAGATGTAATTTATAGATAACACTGGGAGCTGTTGTAACTATGTCTAGATTATATTCTCTCTCTAATCTTTCCTCAATTACTTCAAGATGGAGCATTCCCAAGAAACCGCAACGAAATCCAAAACCGAGAGCCTGTGAAGTTTCTGGTTCAAAAGAAAAACTAGCATCGTTTAATCTCAACTTGACTAAACAATCCTTTAATTTCTCATAATCCACCGTATCTACTGGGAATATGCTGCAAAAAACCACAGGTATACATGGTTTAAATCCGACTAGGGGCTCCGAGGCAGGATTGTTTTCCTGAGTTATAGTATCTCCGACACGAGCATCTTCGACGCTTTTAATGCCAGCAATGATATAACCGATTTCTCCTGTCTTTAATTCAGAAACTTCTTTTGGTTTAGGCGTGAAAATTCCAACTTTTTCGACAGAGTAACTTGCTCCAACCGCCATTAGTTTCACTTTCATTCCTGGCTTTATGGATCCGTCCTTTACTCTCACTAATGTCACTACCCCCATATATGGATCATACCAACTGTCGACTAAAAGCGCTTTAAGCGGACTGTTTTCTTCTCCCGACGGTGGAGGAAGTTTATGGACTAAAGCTTCTAGGACACATTCTATGCCTGTTCCCAGTTTTGCAGATACATTAATTGCGTTAGTACAATTTAGACCAATAACGTTCTCAATTTGTTCTTTTACTTTATCCTCGTCTGCCGCGGGAAGATCAATTTTATTGAGAATAATGATAATCTCATGATCATGTTCCAAAGCCTGATAAACATTGGCCAAAGTTTGAGCTTCTACTCCTTGAGTAGCATCTACGACGAGCAGGGATCCTTCACAGGCTGCAAGAGAACGACTCACTTCATAAGAAAAATCAACATGCCCAGGAGTATCCATTAAATTCATTTGATAAGTTTGACCATTTTTGGAGGTATAACTTAGTCGAACTGTTTGTGCCTTAATTGTAATGCCACGCTCCCTTTCTATATCCATAGAATCAAGCATCTGATCACGAAACTCACGAGTATCAACCGCTCCACAAAATTGCATCAATCTATCTGCCAATGTGGATTTTCCGTGATCTATATGAGCAATAATCGCAAAATTGCGGATCAAAGTTCTCATTTTTTCCGCAACTCTCCACCAACACTCTCCACATATTTTATAATTTTATCAGACACATCTTGCGCCTCTTTTTCAGTAAGGGTCCTATCGACCGCATCCAAAACAACTGAAATCCCGATTGTTTTCTCCGTATCACTTAATTTAAAATGATCAAATACTACTACTTTGGATATTTTAGTATCCAATTCGCGAATCTTATTAATTATATCTCCAATTAGAGTCTTTTTTGCAAATAAAAACGAAAAATCTCGACTAATTTTAGGGAAAATTTTTCCATTGAAAAAATCTGACTTTTGTATTGGGAAACTCAATAAATCATTAAATATTTCAAAACAAATAACCCGTTCAGTAATACCAAAAAGCTTTTTAATTTTAGGATGTAATTCGCCGAAATACCCGATCTTTTCTGCTGAAGATAATATTATCGTTCCGCTTATATAAGGATGATAATAAGGTGGAACATTACTCGATATAGATACATCTTTTTCTGAAATACCGTAATATCCCAAAACAGCAAATACATCTCCTTTTATATCAAAAATGTCTGCGTCCTTTCTATGATCTATCCAATTTTTTTCATACTTACTTCCAATTCTTACACCCGAAATATGAAGAGATTGCTCGCACGAATCAAAAAACACATTTCCTACTTCGTATATTCCAATATTTTTTTCTCCGTAATTTAAAGAATTAGCTGCGTTAAGCAGTAAAGTCGGAAGCAAAGATGGTCTCATTACGCTTAAATCAACACTTATAGGATTAATAAGCTTGATGAGATCCTTTTCTTCTCTAAATGCTTCAGCTATGTTCCACTTTGTGAATGAGTAGGTAACTATCTCTGAAAGGCCACGTGCTGCTAAAAGCCGCTTAACAGCTATCACTTGCCGCCTTTTCTCTAGAATTTTATCATTTTCGGGAACCGTCACCTTGATACTTTTTTCCTGAACTGAATCGTACCCCTTTATGCGAAGAATCTCTTCTACTAAATCTGCTTCAATATTTAAATCTGATCTCCAACTCGGTATAGAAAATGTCGCTCTTTCATCGAGAGGAGCTCCGACTTCTTTTAGGCTAAGTCTTTTGAGAGTAAGCTTCGCCTCATCCCAATCTACGTTATATCCTGCAATATCATTTAATTTTCTTTTTCTGAGAGTTATCCTTGTTTCATTTTTAGGTTCGCTACCTACTACAAATATTTCGCTGGCTTCTCCACCACAATTGTCAAGAATTAATTGAGTTATTCCTTCTAATCCGGGGATACATGAACTTCTATCGATTCCTCTTTCAAACCTTATTCTTGAGTCACTTTGAATATTTAATAAATTACCTGCTTTTCCTACAAGGACTTGATTGAAAAAACCTGATTCTATAAGTATATCAGTTGTATTTTCATCGCAGGTGACTTTAGAACTTCCCATAATTCCCAGTATACACAGTGGAGATTTATCGTCCGCCATTAATGGCATGTCTTGAAATAACCAGTGTTCGTTACCTTTTATATCAACAAAAGCCTCTTGAACTTTTGCAAAACGAATATGAAAATTACCCTCCACTTTCTTCATGTCGTAAAGATGAGTAGGACGTCCATTATCAAACATCCAGAAATTAGATAAATCTACAAGAGTTGAAATACTGTTTAATCCAGCTAGCTGGAGTGCGGATTTTAGCCAATCTGGAGAGGGTCCATTTTTCACGCCACGAATAACTCGGAAGGCGATCATTGGAGCGTATTCACTAGAAAGATTATTTTCTTCTGTAACAATATTCAGAGGAAATTTGAAAGAAGAATTACATACGATTTTTTCGCTGGCTGTTATAAAGCTTCCTGCTCCGGCTGCTGCTAAATCACGTGCTATTCCTTTCACCGAAAAACAATCTCCACGATTCGGAGTAATAGAGACATCAATAATTCCTCCATCGTATCCGAGAGCATCGCCTACAGAAGTTGAAAGGTCAATTTGAGGGTTAATTTCAACAATCCCCTCCTTTTTAGAAGGAATTGCTAGCTCAGAGTAGGAACAGATCATACCTTCACTGACTATTCCTCGAATCTTGCTTTCTTTTAGGACTTCTTTTGTAGCGGGGATTATCGCTCCGGGAGTAGCCAGAACAGTCATTATTCCCTCTCTTGCATTTTCCGCTCCACAAACAATATCCTTTGTATTCCCTGCTGCATCTTCCACTGAGCAGATTTTTAATCTATCTGCATTAGGGTGCTTTTGCGCAGTTTTTATACGAACTAATTTGAATCCTCTAAAAATCTCATCCGGATTTTCTAAGGTGTCAACTTCCAGACCTATAGCAGTCAATTTATCTGCGATTTGTCCTATTTTTAAATTTGTAGACAGATAACGTTTTAGCCAATTAAATGAAAAACGCATTTTCTCCTCCTACCTTACAAAGTGCGAAAAACCAAAAGTCTCTCTCCAACGAATATCAGATTCGAAATATCCACGCAGATCCGGTATTCCATATTTTAGAGAAGCCAGTCTTTCAAGTCCGAAACCAAAAGCTATTCCACGGTACTTTTCACTATCTACTTTCCCGCTTTTCAATACGTTTGGATGTAAGACTCCACATCCGGCTACTTCCATCCATTTATCTCCAGCTCCGAAGAAGATTTTTCCTCCTTTAATTTCGTAATTTATATCTACTTCCGCAGAAGGTTCGGTAAAAGGAAAAAAGCTCGGACGAAATCTGATTTGTAAATCCTTTAACTGAAAAAACTTTTTCAAAAAATCAGATATTACCCATTTTAAATCAGCAAAACCAACATTTTCATCTATCATGATTCCTTCGATTTGGGAAAACATTGGAGTATGGGTTACATCATAATCGCTTCTATAAACTCTTCCTATAGAAAAAAACCTGATCGGAGGCTTGTTGGCCAACATAGTATGAATTTCGACAGGAGAAGTATGCGTACGTAATAATTTTCTTCCTTCTGCATCTGCAAGTTTATGCACATAAAAAGTATCATGCATAGTCCTAGCCGGATGATGATCAGGTACATTCAAAGCTGTAAAATTAAAATATTCACTTTCTATATCTGGCCCATCAGCAAAAGTAAAACCATAGGAAGAAAAAATATCCATGACTTCTTCTTCTACTTTAGTTAATGGATGTATCTTTCCGGATAACTCTGGAAGAGCGGGCATAGTAATATCAACAAACTCCGCTTCTAATTTTTTGTTCAGCTCATACGCTTCCAATTTAACAAATTTCTCGCTAAATTTATTCTCTATAACTTTTTTGACAGAGTTAATTTCAGAGCCAAACTTACTTTTTTGCTCTTCGCTTAAATCACATAACTTTTTGACAATCTTTGTAAATCTTCCATTTTTTCCAAAGACAACAGTTCTAAGCCGCTCTAATTTCTCCAGATCATCGCAATCCCCTATTTCTGTAAGAGAACTCGCTTCTAAATTTTGCAATTCAGACATCTTTTCACTCCGCCGCTTTGTGATAAATAACACACTCTTCTACAGCATATAAAAAAATAATTTAAATTAATAGGGGTTATTTGCAGATTTTCCTGTTAGCACGCGAACGTAGAAATTTTCTCGTTGTAATTAACAGTATAATCGTAGCCACTGTTATAAAAATGCACGCCATAATCGTTGTAATACTGCTATTAAATTTTACTCCGGCAGATATACAAAAAGACATTATTAGGTTTCTAAATATTACTACTGTAGAAGCGCCAATGTTAGTTGATAAAATAGCTGAATTTTGAAGTGCTTTCAAAACAGATACTGGCACTAAAAAGGCGCTCCCAAAACATTGTATACACATCAATATTAGAAGTATTCGCGGACTCCAATGAATGTCAAATATAACTAAGTAAGACAAATAGATTCCGAAAAAGGCATATACGCTTGTTCCGACCCTTCGAGCTATTTTAACGCCAAACCGATCTACAACAATCCTATAGGCGAAGGTCGCTATAATATAAAAAAATAGAGGGATAGTGGAAAATATCGCTATATTTCCAGAACTACCAGCATAAAACTGAGAACAGATAAAAGGACAACTGGTCGCGAATATCATGTATCCTCCAGCGAATAATCCAGGGATAAGCGCATAAATTACAAAAACAGAATTTTTCAAAATAGATTTATAATCTTGAATTATTATGGAAAATGAGAATCTTATCCGCTTTTTCTTATGAGAATTAGCAGGGTAAGCTTTAAAGAAGACTATTCCAATCATCTGTGCTAATGCGAGAACCAAAAAAGAAAGTCTCCAGTTGCTCACTTCCATAATAATCGATCCTGCAAAAGGGGACAAAATCCACGCGATAGGCTGATAAAGTTCTAAAATTCCCATTACGCTGTTTTTCCCTTTCTCATCGAATGTTTCATTAATAATACTTTGAGAAACTATATAGACTACGCTAGCGCCTACCGCCTGAATAAATCTCATCACAATAAAAAATAGGAGAGATTCTGAAATCATACATCCTAAATGTCCTAATATCGAAATAGTCAGGGAAGGTAATATTATGGCTCGAAATCCGTATATATCTATAAGCGGACCACATAGAATTCGACCTAGGAATTCCCCTATTAAATGGGCAACTATCGTCATTTGCATAAGTGCGTTCGTCGTATTCAGATCGATAGCCATATGCTTGAGACAGGGAATATATATACTCACCGCCGCCGAGGTAATAACGTTTATGAAAAGTAGAAAATAACTTATCTTCTTACGTGATAACCTGTCTCCTATAACGAGACTTTCCACTGTTTTTTTAATTTTACTCATTTATTTAGAATAACAAAAAATCCCGCCTTAATTAAGAACGGGATTTAGAAAAAAAAGAAATTAAAGTACTATTTTAACTCTACCTTAGCTCCTGCCGTCTCCAATTTTGCTTTTACGCTATTAGCTTCATCTTTAGAAACTGCTTCTTTGATTGCTTTCGGAGCAGATTCTACAAGGGCCTTTGCCTCCGTTAATCCGAGACCGGTTATTTCTCGTACAACTTTAATAACTCCGATTTTTGCGGCACCAACGTCAGTTAATACAACATCAAATTCTGTTTTCTCTTCGACTGGAGCACCAGCGACAGGCGCAGCGGCAGCAGCTACCGCAACAGGTGCAGCAGCAGAAACTCCCCAAGCTTCCTCTAACTTTTTACTTAACTCAGCAGCTTCCAAAACTGTAAGTTTGGATAACTCTTCCACTATTTTTTCTAAATTTGCAGCCATTTTATTTACCTCCTGATTTTTTCTGAATAGCCTTTTAACACACGCGCAAGCTGGCCTGCCGGCATCTGTAATAACGTAGCAATACGTTGTGCTGGCGTTTGAATAATAGCAATGATTTTCGCACGCAATTCATCCATAGACGGCAGCTGAGCCAAAATTTTGACTTCTCCAGCACTCAACAGCTTACCGCTATATCCTCCGCAAAGAATAACAATTTTCCCATCACTTTTAGAAGAATATTCTGATATAACTTTAGCTGTTCCAGTAATGTTTTTGGAAAATACCAAAGCTGTTTGTCCTTTTAGATAGGGAAGAATACATTCGAAATCAGTGTCTTTCACCGCTAATCTTGCTAAAGTATTTTTAGAAACGAAATAGGCCGAATCTGTCCCTTTCAATTGTTTCCTCAAATCTTCCGACTCGGCAACGGTCATTTTGTTCTGAGTGACGAGGAAAACCGCCTCATTCTCGCAGAAACGCTTATTAATATTAAATATTACTTCTTTTTTTCGGTTTTTCTTCATTTTCTCACTCTCCAATAGCTTGTCGAAAACAAAAGAAAGAACACAAGATCCCATCTACAACGGATATTTAAACCTACGGTACCGTTGGTCTTCGATAGATTAAAAGCTAGAAGCCAAACGCCTCCGCAGTATTAAGTTTTAAACCTACGCTCATTGTACTCGAAATAGTAATGGACTTCAAGTACCCCCCTTTAACTCCCGCCGGTTTTGCCTTAATAATTGCTCCGACAAAAGCTTTAGTATTTTCCTCAATTTTTTCTTTAGCAAAGCTTAGCTTACATAAACCTGCATGAACAATTCCAGCTTTATCTAATCTATATTCAATTTGACCTGCTTTAGAACTTTTAACAGCCGTAGCGACATTCGAAGTAACGGTTCCCAATTTCGGATTCGGCATTAATCCTTTAGGCCCTAAAACCTTTCCAAGACGCCCAACAACACCCATCATATCTGGACTTGCAATACAAACTTCGAATTCTATACTTCCAGAAGTTATCTTTTCTGCCAAATCCTCTGCGCCGACGAATTCAGCGCCAGCTTCTTTAGCTTCATCTGCAGCCTTTCCCTTGGCAAATACAACAACTCTTACTGTTTTTCCAGTTCCAGCTGGCATTGCTACCATGCCTCTTATATTTTGATCAGAAGCGCGAGGATCCAAGTTAAGATTAACCGCAACTTCAACTGTTTCATCGAATTTGCAAGAAGAATTTTCTTTCAGAAAAGAAACCGCCTCCGATAAGTTATAAAATTTGTTAATTCCGGCGGACTCTGCCATTTTTCTGTATCTTTTCCCAGGACGAGCCATTAGCGTACAACCTCCAATCCCATTGAGCGAGCAGAACCAGCAATCATCATGCATGCTGCGTCTACATCATTTGCATTTAAATCTTTCATTTTTTTCTCGGCGATTTCTCTAATTCGATCCATCGTTATGCTACCGACATTTGCGCCCCTACCAGTGGAAGAGGATCCTTTGTTAATTTTAGCTGCCTGTTTCAAAAAATACGAAACTGGCGGTAATTTAATAACGAAAGAAAACGTTCTGTCACCATAGGCTGTTATTACGACAGGAAGAGGAGTTCCTGGTTCATAAGACTGAGTTTGCGCATTGAATGCCTTGCAAAACTCCATAATATTCAACCCTCTCTGTCCAAGTGCTGGACCAATTGGAGGGGATGGATTAGCCTTTCCCGCAGGCACTTGTAATTTTACATATCCTACAATTTTCTTAGCCATAAAACCTCAGTATCCGTATGAATTCCTGCTTTTTATCACACAATTATGGATTACGCAACATTAAATTTCCCACACTTCTTTTTCGAAATCAATGACGATCGGCAGAATCTGATGGTTTGGAAGCTTAGACGTAATATTAATTTTTTAAGGGTAGATTAATAAGCAGAGTGAGATATTATTTATTTAATTATATCTTATTATTTGAGAAAAAGACGAAATTATAATATGGAAATTGTAGAAACAGAAATTAAGGATTTATATATAATAGAAGCGGA
>JAIRMQ010000020.1 GCA_031258575.1 Holosporaceae bacterium
TCCGCTTCTATTATATATAAATCCTTAATTTCTGTTTCTACAATTTCCATATTATAATTTCGTCTTTTTCTCAAATAATAAGATATAATTAAATAAATAATATCTCACTCTGCTTATTATATCGTTCATATTTACTTCATTATCATCCATAACTTTTAACAGTGGGAATACACCAAACAACTTTATTCTGGATGTTTTACTAGCTCTAGTTTTAATTAATTCCCATAGATCTGGAAACTTTTTTCTAGTCTCATTTTTTATAATTGCAGCCATCTTACCCATTCTATCATTAAAGAGATGAGTTGTATTTTTCTTATGGTTTCTATAATGAAAAAGAACCTTTCGAATATTATAAAATTTGGTTTTTCCAATTAGATCGCAAAAAAGAGCATAATCTTCTGCTGGAGTATACGCTCCATTGTATTTTATATTGTAATCAATTAACACAGATTTTCTTATCATCGATGCAGAATGACATATACAACAATCCATAAGAAGTTGAGATTCAATATTGTTCTCTGGAGTTTTCCATATTGGAGAGGAACCAATAACTTTTACATCGCAAGAAACAAGTCCAACATCTAATTTTTTTTCAAGAAAATTCACTTGCTCTTTGAAACGGTCTGGAAGAGAAATATCATCATGATCCATTATTGCTAGATATTCACCTCTGGATATTTCTATTAATTTGTTGCGAGATTCAGAAATTCCTAAATTCACATCATTTTTCAAAAAAATGATTCTTTTGTCTAAATAAGAACGTATGATTTCTTCAACTTTAGTGTCTGTTGAACAATCGTCAAGAATGATAAACTCAAAATCATTGTAAGTCTGAGAAAGAATACTATCAATCGCTTCTTTTAAATGGTTCTCTTGAGTATTATATACTGGCATTAAAACAGAAACTTTCGGCACACTCATATATCAACCTTTACGTTTCTCGCTCTGTTTGGTTCTTAACAAAGATATAATACAAAGTTTCTCAAATCAATTGACTATCGAGATTAAATAAAAACATCTCTGCTTCGGAGAGGATAGATTGAATTATTTCTTTGATATGTCTTTCTTCTTTTACTATTTCAACTATTTGTCCGGACATTAGTGATCCTCTCTCTACATCTCCTTCTTGAACTGCTCTTCTAAGCGCTCCGGCCCAAAAATGCTCCAACGACAATCTTCCATTTTCAGTTGTTATCTCTCCTTTTTCGAATTTCTGAAGAACTTCCTTCTGTCTAGCAATAAACTCTTCAGTTCCCTTGTTTTCTAAAGCTCTTACTGGAGCTACAGGAAATTTTTTATCCAATTGCACTGGAGTTACCGCGTTTCTTCCTCCAGCTCTAAGGAGAGCTTTTTTGAAGTTTTCGTGTGCTAAAGACTCTTTGCAGCAAGCAAAAACAGTTCCAATTTGACAGCCGATCGCTCCAAGCTGCAGCATAGAGGCGAAAACTTCTCCTCTTAAAATTCCACCAGCGACAAAAATCGGGTATCCAGCCATATTAAGCAGAATGTCTTGAATTAACACCATTGTGGTTACCGGTCCTACATGTCCGCCTGCTTCGCTGCCTTCCAATATCAATGCGTCGATTCCCAGTTTAAATAGTCTTTTAGCAATAGATAAAGACGGAGCAAAAGTCATGACCTGTATTCCATAGGAATGGATTTTATCTATTATATCTCTATTCGGAATACCTCCAGCAAGAATAATATGAGAAATCTTAGCTTCGCCACACGCATCTACAAGATCTGTCAATTTCGGGTTCATTAAAATAATATTTACCCCGAAATTATTCTTTGTTTTCTCTTTCGTAAGAGTTATTTCCTTTTTTAATAAATCTCCATCCATGGCTCCAGAAGCAAGAACGCCAAATATTCCAGACTCAGACATCGCTGCCACAAGATGCGATTCGGAAATCCAAGTCATTGCTCCGCCAATTATCGAATACCGCGATCCAAGGATTCTAATTCCTTTTTGCATTAATTTTAAAATTCTCTCGTTCATTTTTCTAACCCACAATATTTGTGCAACAACCTAATTGCCTCCATTAACTTATCGATTTGGATAACCACATTAATACTACAATCACTTTTTGAAAAATTGTATATCGCTATCTTACTATCATTTAAGAAGTTTACCAGATTTTTTGCATCTTTCGGAAGAATAGAAGAGCCAATCACACTAATTTTAGAATACGATTTACGAGTTACAATTTGCCGAACACTCTTTATCCCATTTTTTTTAAATATATTAATAGCATTTATGGTTTTTTTCTTATCTAACAGAATATCGAATTTATTTAGAGCTGAGTTCTTTAAAACTTCTCCATGAATAAAATGCTCCTTTAGAGCATTTATAATAAATGCAGCATCTTTTCCGCAACACACTCTAATTTGCGAAAGATTGGGAGTAACTGCTAGTCCCTGAAAAATTCTGCCAGATATTTTGTCGGAAATGATTGTTCCAGCATTGTCCACGAAACTGGAAGCAACTCTTATTGTAACTTTTTTCTCCATAGCGTACGCAACTGATTGTTCCTGCAAAACTTTCGTTCCTTGAGATGACATTTCCAACATCTCGCGCCAATTCATCTCATCAATTCGTCTAGCGTCTCCATAAAGATTGGGATCTACGGTGTATACTCCATCTACATCGGAATAAATCTCACATAAATCCGCCCCCGTCGCTGCTGAAATTGCAACCGCGGTGAGATCAGATCCCCCTCTTCCCAAAGTTGTTACGCGATTTTTTAAACTTATTCCTTGAAAACCACAAATAACGGGGACTATTCCCTTCTCGATATCTTTATTTATATTGCTTGGATCAATTTTTTCAATGCTCGCGTTTCCATGATTATCGTTTGTAAAAATTGGCACCTGCCATGACGAATATGATTTCGAATCAACTCCAATATTTTTTAAAGATATTGCTAATAGTCCCGCAGTTATGAGTTCTCCGGATGAAACCACTTGATCGTATTCTGGATCTCCTTCGAACGAATTAAGATTACGAACATATCCTACAAATTTATTAGTTACTCCGGCCATCGCTGATACTACCACAGCTACTTTATGTGCCTTTTTCCTCGATAGAGCTATTATTTCTGCAACTTTTTTTATTCTTTCTACCGTAGCGACAGACGTTCCGCCAAATTTCTGGACTAAATACATAGTTATAAATTGGGCAATTTCATAAAATTAATTAACTCGCGCAGCTCCTGCCTAGCAGAAACATGAGATATATTAAGTTGATCTCCATCCAAATCTAATAGAGTAAGACCGGACAAAAAAAGTTCTTTAAAAATAACGCGTTCTCCAAAACCTTCACCCAATCTAAATCCTATTCTTTTTGATAGAGCTTCAAGGACAATATTAACGTCTCGTCTGTTTTTGGTATAAAAAGCAGTAAGACGGTTCCTCACGACAATCCAGTCGATTGGTTTTTCTCCTCTTTTTGCCCTCTCTTTTCTCTGATTCCATACCATTTCCGCGTAGATACTAGGACTCAATATCTTCATGTCAGAGCCAGAAACTTTTACTAGAACATCTAGATCAATGAAACTGTCGTTTATCGGAGTAATAAGCGTATCTGCATGAGAATGTGCCAATTGAGATAAGCTCGTCTCATTTCCAGGAGTATCTATCACAATAAAATCAAAATCCGCCAGATTTTTCATTGCATTGTTAAAGGACTCGATTTCCAGATGCTTTGCTTCTTCTTTATCTCTTTCGTTACTTGCTGATATTGCTATATGTTCGGGCATCTTTACACCAGCTTTTTTTCTATTTTCGAAATATCTGGTAAAAGTGCCTTGCCGAGAGTCAAGATCGATTGTTCCGATTTTTAATCCATGGTTTATCAGATAAACAGCCACATGCATAGCTATAGTCGATTTACCCGTTCCACCCTTTTCATTCCCTATAGTAATTATATAAGGTCTCATAATTCCTCCCATCTAGGACTTTTACTTTTATAAATCCAAACGGCCGATATTATGACACCAATCGATAAAACAGTCATCAAAATTGTTGCAAGAGCATTTATCTCAGGAGACATTCCAAAGCGTAAACTAGAAAAAACTATCATCGGAAGAGTTGTTGATCCGGGACCCGCTATAAAACTAGCAATAACCACATCATCGAGAGATAGTGCAAAAGCTAATAACCACCCTAAAATTATGGATGTAGAAATCATTGGCAGAGTTATAACAAAAAATACTTTTGCAGGAGAAGCTCCAAGATCAAGAGCTGCTTCCTCTATCTCTTTATCTAATCCGTGCAATCTTGATTGAATTATCATCACGACATAAGACAAAGCCAATGTAATATGCGCAACGATAATTGCTGTTGTTCCTCTTCCTATTGGCCAACCAAAAATTTTCTCCATAACAATGAAAAGCATTAATAACGATAATCCCATAATAACTTCCGGCATAACGAGAGGAGCGGCAATAGATCCTATCAAAAACGTTCTTCCTTTGAACGTTCCCAGTCTGGTAATTGCAATTGCCGCAATCGTTCCTAATATGACGGATATTGTTGCAGATATGCTTGCCACTTTTATGCTAGTAAATGCAGCTTTTAAAATTATCGGATCAGCTATTAATATCTTATACCATTTCAGAGAAAATCTAGTCCATGAAGTTACGAACCTCGATTCATTAAAAGAGTATATCGCTATACAAACAAGTGGAAAATACAAGAATAGATACCCTAGAACTAAAACAAAACCAGACCACTTGCGGCGCATGTCAATCTCCTTGCAATAGTTTAATTTCTCTATGTTTCTGCGCAATAACTATTGGCAAAACAACAAAAATCAACAAAATTATAGACAAAGATGCTGCAGTCGGCCAAGATATATTTCCAAAAAATTCATTCCACACTAATCGTCCTATCGTAAGCGTCTGAGCACCACCAAGAAGTTCTGGAATAACGAATTCTCCGATTGCAGGAACAAAAACCAAAACTGATCCAGCATAAATTCCAGGAGCAGCAAGCGGCACAACTATAGAAAAGAAAGCGGTCATAGGAGAACAACCAAGGTTATAAGCCGCTTCCACTAAAGAATAATCAATCTTTTCAATGGCACTATAAAGTGCAAAAATCATAAAAGGCATGTAAGCATAAATAATACCAATGCAGGCGGCAAATGAATTGTTCATTAATGGTAAAGGAGAATCGATTATTCTGATTTTCATTAGCAAACTATTTATAAACCCGTATGGACTTAAAAGCGTAACCCAAGCATAAACTCTTATCAGAAACGATGTCCAAAAAGGAAGAATAACAAGCATCAATAAAATACTACGAATTCTCTTAGACGATCTAGCTATTGCATAGGCCATTGGAAATCCTATAAAAATACAGCCAATAGTTGATGCACCAGCGATTAAAACTGATGTCATAAAGCCTCTGATATACATTTCATCTGAAAAAAGCGCGATATAATTTCCCAAGTTAATTCTAATCTGCAGCATATGTCCGGAAATCCATTCGGCCAAAGAAGTATATGGCGGTAATGCTATTACGCTTTCTGAGAGGCTAATTTTTATTAAAATAATACATGGACAAACGAAGAAAAGAAAAAGCCAAATAGAAGGTATAGAAATAACAAGATGTCGTCCACTGAACGTTTTCATTATGTTTGTTAAACGTGTAATAACTTGCTCTTCTACTCTATACATTTTGTATTCCTAAAGCTCAGCGCAGTCTACTCTAGTATTGTATGAGCTCAAAGTAAATAAAAGGATAGGTAAAGAAGCAGAATGTTTAGGGAGTAGAAAAAGAATAAATCTTGCCCAATTATTTCTTTCAATATATAACATAAATCGAACGCGGGCGTAGCTCAATGGTAGAGTATAAGCTTCCCAAGCTTGTGACGAGGGTTCGATTCCCTTCTCCCGCTCCGTACAAAGGACTTTTATGTATAATCAGTATATTAAGAGGAGGGAATTATTTTTCCTTGGTTTGATATTTTTAGTTTTTTTTTCCTATGAAATAGGTAATCGGCATTTTGCAGATCCCGATGAGGGACGTTATGTGGAAATTCCACGAGAAATGGTTGTAAGCGGAGATTACGTTACTCCTCGACTTAACGGATTAAAATATTTCGAAAAACCAGCGTTATTTTATTGGTTACAGGCAGCCGCAATTAAAATATTTGAGATTAATGAAATTTCCATGAGAATGTGGACTGTTTTCTTCGCTATTCTCGGATGTTTATTTGTTTTTGGGATTGGGACAAGGTTTTATTCTAGAGATGTAGGGCTAATATCGTCAGGAATCCTAGCGACTAACCTTATATATTATGTTCATAGTAGATTAATCGTTCTTGATTTAGTCGCATCTATCTTAGTAAGCGGGAGTTTATGGTGTTTCTTCTCTCTTTTCGTTAGTAAAAACGCTGAAAAAACTTCGCGGAAAAAAATAATTATTGCAATGTATGCACTATCCGCTTTGGCTTGTCTTACCAAGGGATTAATAGGTGCAGTGCTTCCTGGATTGATAGCTTTTTTATGGATGATATTCTCCAAGAATATTCGAAAGATTAAAGAAATTTTTTACATTCCCGGAATTTTAACGTTTCTCGTTATTTTTTTGCCGTGGCATATTGTGGTTGCCTTGCGCAATCATGATTTCTTGCATTTTTACTTCGTTATTGAGCACTTTTTAAGGTATACCACTAGGATTCACGATCGTTATCAAGAATGGTGGTTTTTCATTCCTGTTGTATTGGTAGGATTGTTTCCGTGGACCGATTTCTGTATATCAGCGCTAAAAGATTCCATACTAAAAGCGGTGAAAGGAGATTCTGAAAATATATTTTTTTCCTGCTGGATTTTAGGAATATTTACTTTTTTTTCCTTGTCGAATTCAAAATTGATTCCTTATATTTTACCGATCATCCCTCCAATTGCGTTAATCACTGGAATCAAGATAACCGAACTCTTAGAAAAATCTTCAGCATCCTTCGAAAATCAGGATACATATACTAGATCCAATTATCTGGATGATTATCAAAAAGCGGCTTGCCATAATATTCTTTGGTTGAGCGCAGTATTTTGTACATGCTCTATTTTTAAGTCCAAAATTCCCGATGCTTTGCGAAGCGAAGACGCAAATATTTTCTTGGGATTAATAATCGTTGCCATTGCTCTGTTCATATTTTCTATTTTCAATAGAAGAAATCGCAAAATTTTCGGTATTATCTACATTTTCACAAGTGCCAGCATGTTGCTGATGTTCAATAAAGTTGCCGCCTTTTATCAGGAAGTAAGAAGACCAACAACTAAGTATTCTGCTCAAATTATTAATCGAATTAGGAGAAAAGATGATTTAGTATTTTGTTATAAAAGATACTACCAAGATTTTCCTGTTTATTTGAACTCAACTGTTGGAGTGGTAGATTTTGTCGGAGAATTAGAGTTTGGCGCGAAATCCGAAAAAGATAACGACAAATTAATTGGTGAGGAAGATTTCTGGAAGTTATGGCAATCTACTCAAAAAAGAATTTTTTTGTTATTATCGCGTGAAAATTATCGGCATGTTTCTGAAAGAAAGGACTTCTCGCATGTCGTTTTAGATATTAATAAATACTTTGTGGTGATAACAAACAAATGACTAACTGTCTTTTAATTTTTTTCCAAATAATTATGAATACAGTAGCTCAGCTTTTATTGAAAAAGGGAATAGGATTCGTAGATTTCAATTGGCCACTTTTTAAGCTAGTGTCTTCGTTGGCTTTCAATATTTATGTAGTTTGCGGAGTATCCATTTTTATTTTTTCATTATTTCTTTGGCTTTATTTGTTATCTCAATTTGATTTAAGCTTTTTATATCCCTTTGGCAGTTTGTCGTACGTGTTGGCCGCTATTGGAGGGTGGTTTTTTTTCTCAGAAGCTATTACACTCTACCGAACGAGTGGAATATTTTTAATATTAGTTGGAGTAACCTTAATTGCAAAAAATAGATAAATTTCTGCCTCTTTCCAAGCCTAGCATAGGCGATGAAACTATTGAAGAAGTTATAAAGGTTCTAAAATCAGGGTGGTTAGCCACCGGACCTTTAACGCAAAAGTTCGAACAGGAATTATCCGCATACTTTGGGAATCGTACGGCGTTATGTTTCACCTCTGCCACTGCTGGTCTCCATGCAGCTTTAATGGCAATTGGAATAAAAGAAGGAGACGAAGTAATAACTACTCCTTTTACGTTTGTTGCAACGGCCAATGTTATTGCGATGCTCGGAGCTAAACCTGTTTTTGTAGATATTGAAAGAAAAACTTTCAATATAGATGCAGAGAAAATATCGGAGAAATGTACTAACAATACAAAAGCCATTATGCCTGTACACTACGCTGGTTTATCAGTGGATTTAGATCACATCTACGAAATAGCTCGACAAAAAAAATTACGTGTTATAGAAGACGCAGCTCACGCTGTAGGATCGTGCTATAAAAACAGGAAAATCGGAACTTTCGGGGACATACAAGTTTTTAGTTTCCACCCTATTAAGAACATGACTTCCGGCGAAGGAGGATGCGTAGTTTTGGATTCAGAATCCGAGCAAAAATTTTTAAATTTGCAAAGATTTCACGGTATTGATCGTTCGATTTGGGATAGATTCTCTTCAAAAGGCGCATCTTACTACGATGTTGTTTTTCCTGGCTTTAAGAGTAATTTATCTGACATTCAAGCGGCAATCGGCATTCATCAGTTAAGAGAAGTTGAAAAACTAAACGAGAAAAGGCGGTACCTATCTGAAAGATATCGCATAGCATTCGAAAATTTAACGGACAAAATATTTATGCAAGCTATACCGACTTATGATTTTCTTCACTCAGGGCATCTTTTTCCCATCTGTTTGTACGATAAAACCAAAAGAGATGATTTTATAGCTTTTTTACGTGATAATTCTATTGGAACTACTCCATATTATACTCCATTACATCTCTTTAGTTATTATCAGAAAACTTTTGGATATAAAGCCGGTGATTTCCCTGAAGCAGAGTATATCGGAGAAAGAATCGTATGCTTACCTTTATATTCCGAATTGACAGATGAAGATCAAGATCGCGTCATTGACGTCACAAATAATTTTTTTAGGTAAAATATGCAAAGAAAAACAGTTTCAAGAACTTCATCTCCAGAAAGATCAGTTGGATTAGAATTAGATAAAATAAAAACTCCACAAAAAGGTGTAGATGTGTCTGTAGTAGTTCCAGTCTTTAACGAGGAAGAAAGCTTTCTTCTTTTCAGTGAACGTCTATTGAAAACTATGGATTCCACTCGAAAAATCTATGAAGTAATTTTTATTGACGATGGAAGTCGAGATGGAACTCCCAAAATGTTGAGGAAATTATTCAAAGACCGCTCCGATGTAATTAGAGTAATAACTTTTAATGGCAATTATGGTCAGTATGTGGCGATCTTAGCTGGATTCGAACACGTTCGAGGAGACATTGCTGTAACGCTAGATGCGGATCTTCAGAATCCTCCCGAAGAAATTCCCAAATTGCTCAGAAAAATGGAAGAAGGATACGATTTAGTTGGAGGATATAGAGCAAAGCGGCAGGATAATTGGTTCCGAACAAATGCCTCAAAAATGGCTAATTTTATAAGATCTAAAGTAACAGGCATTGAAACTAGAGATCACGGATGTATGTTGCGGGCCTATAGGAAATTTATAATAGACGAAGTCGTAAAAACTCGTGAAACATCGACCTTTATTACTGCTCTTGCACAAAAATTTGCTGGAAATCCAATTGATATTCCCGTTGCTCATGAGGAACGCGTCGCAGGAAAATCGAAATATAACATTTATAAATTAATACGTATTACATTTGACCTTTTAACAGGATTTTCACTCGCTCCTCTGCAGGCTTTTACAATATTAGGAATGATTATTTCATCCATCAGCGGCCTTTATTTCTTCATAGAATTATTTAAAAAAGTAATAGGTGGACATCACGGATATGGATTACATTTTGCGTTCGTCTTTCTGCTACTCAGCGTCATTATTCTCGGAGTCGGATTACTTGGAGAATATCTTGGAAGAGCGTATTTCGCTGTCTGCGAACATCCTCGTTTTGTAATTCGAGAAATTTTGGAAATGCGAACAACTAGAGAAAATAACCTTTGCAGGAACTCTATTCGTAGCGTTTCTCCTAAAAAAAAGACTTTAAAAAACGTCTAAAAGTGATTTTTGGATATATTTCGCCCATAGATCAGGATTGTGAATCATAGTTAATCGTTTGGACTCTTCGGATTTAAATTCCTCGATATCTGTATGATTTCCGGATAGTAAAACATCCGGAACTTTTTGTCCCTTAAAAATAGAGGGTTTAGTGTACTGATTATATTCCAATAAAAACTTTTGAAACGAATCTTCATCAATGGATTCATTTTTCCCAAGAACTCCTGGTAAAAGTCTGACGCAGCCTTCCACGATTACCATCGCTGCTACTTCCCCTCCAGCAAGTACAAAGTCTCCGACAGATACTTCCTCCATCTCATAATAATCCAAAATTCTTTGATCGACTCCTTCATATCTTCCGCAAAGCATGATAATTCCGTCTTCATTTGCAATTTCCTGTAGATCTGCTTGATTTAATTTTCGTCCTCTTGGAGAAAAATAAATTTTTCTCCAGCTTTTTTCTTTTTCTGGTAGAGAATCAAAGGCTTTTTCGAATGTAATTGGAGAAAGAATCATGCCGTTTCCTCCGCTATAGGGCGTGGAGTCGATACGATCTGATTTAGCTGGAAAATTCTTCAGGTCGATTAAGCTTAAACTCCACCTGCCATGGTCCAATGCTTTTTTTACCAGTGAAACGCCAAGATTTCCTGGAAAGGCCTCCGGAAAGATGGTAAAAACATTCGCTTGCCACATTAGTTTTTAAATCCGCTAAATGCTTCTAAAGTCATTAGAATACCATTTTTAGATGATGGAAAATTTTCCACGGTAAAAGGAACAAAAAAAGTGTTTTCTCCATGAATAATTTCTATAAGATCACCTGCTCCAAAGTTTTTTACTCCAACAATTTTACATCTCACTTCTGAGTTGATTACTTGCACTTCTTTTCCCTCGAGGTCGGAAATATAGAACTCATTCTCTTTTTTTTCCACAAGATCACTATCTTTTATATAAAAAAAACAATTCTTAAATCGTTCAGCTTCTGTTCTATTTGTTATTGTTGCAATCAAAGCAATCGCCATATTTTTTGGAATAAATCTTACGATCCGAAATGGATAAGCGTTTCCATTACCATCATATACTACTTTGTAGCTATATAATTTTTCGGAAAAAGAAAAAACACGCAAAAAGCCATGAATTCCAAACGCGCCGACAACCCGTAGAATTTTAATCAAAGCGCTAGCCGGCAGACGCTGATTGCTGCTGCATTCTTTCCATTGCTTTCTTCTTTGGAGCAGATTTTTTAGGAGTTTCGTTAAAAGATGGCTTTTCACATACTCCAGACCTACTCAACAATAAGGCCACTCTATTGGAAGGTTTTGCTCCAACCGAAATCCAATACTTTGCTCTCTCTACGTCTGCAGCGGTATATAAAGGATCATCCTTGGGAAGAAACGGGTTATAAAAACCTATTTTTTCCAAGAAAGCCCCATCTCTAGAATTTTTTGAATCTATCACCACCATTCTATAGAACGGACGCTTTTTCGCCCCTCCACGAGCCAAACGAATCTTTAAAGCCACTAAAATCTCCAATTTTTACCGAGTTTCTTTTATCAAAATAAAAAGCAAAAGTCCAGTGAGGTTTAATGTATTTTCCACTAATTGATGTTTCTACTGCTTTGTTTATATAATCATCCCAGAAGAAGTAAAAAGGATGAAATACTGATGCCTTTTGGGATTGCCTTGCTTCAAGCAAAACTGTAAAATGAAGCTAGGAGATGTTTTGTAATAGAGTACGTTTCTAGGATTAGCTTACTGAACTTCTTTTAGTAATGGTGTAGATGATGAACAAAAACCATAAGAATTTATCGATTTTAATTGCTGCTGGAATTTTTATATTCCTACTATTTCAAGCGATAAATAGTGGAAAAGATAACGTTAACAATATCAGTTATTCTGATTTTATATCTGAAATGGAAGCTGGAAAAGTTTCTGCGGTAATGATTAGAGGATTAACTATCGAAGGCAATACATCAGATGGACGGATATTTGTAACTTACAATCCTGGAGATATTGATCTTATCAAAAAGCTACTAGATAAGAATGTAAGAATCAAGGCCGGTCCATATGAAGAGCACTCTACTTTGTTTCATATTTTTTTAAGCTGGTTACCGTTCTTAATTCTTGGAGGTTTTTGGTTTTTCGAATTGCGGCAAATTCAGTCTAGCGGCAATAGAGCTTTGGGATTCGGAAAATCGAAGGCAAAACTCCTGAATGAAAAGACAGGAAAAGTTACTTTCGGTGATGTTGCAGGAATCGATGAAGCAAAATTAGAATTAGAAGAAATTGTTGATTTCCTAAAGGATCCAAACAAATTCCGAAGACTCGGTGGAAAAATTCCCAAAGGAGTTTTACTAGCAGGAGCTCCTGGAACTGGAAAGACACTTCTAGCTCGAGCAATAGCCGGAGAAGCTAACGTTCCGTTTTTTAGTATCTCAGGATCTGATTTTGTAGAAATGTTTGTCGGCGTAGGAGCTAGTCGTGTTCGCGATATGTTTGATCAAGGCAAGAAAAACGCTCCGTGTATTATGTTTATGGATGAAATCGATGCCGTTGGACGACACCGCGGATATAGCTGGGGTGGTGGAAGCGACGAACGAGAGCAAACTTTGAATCAGCTGTTAGTTGAGATGGATGGCTTTGAGGAAAATAGCGGAGTGATAATTATTGCCGCAACGAATCGTCCAGATATTTTAGATCCAGCGTTATTAAGACCTGGGAGATTTGATCGTCAAGTGATTGTTCCGCTTCCGGATCTCAATGGACGAGAAAAAATCCTTCGTGTTCATCTAAAAAAAGTCCCGCTATCGTCAGATGCAGATCCAATGGTGATAGCCAGAGGGACTCCTGGATTTTCCGGAGCTGATCTAGCCAATCTTGTTAATGAAGCTACATTACTTTCCGCAAGGCGTGGAAAGCGAGTGGTCGGAATAGACGAACTAGAAGAAGCTAAAGATAAAGTTATGATGGGAGCTGAACGTCGATCAATGGTAATGACTGAGGAAGAAAAGAAGAGAACAGCTTATCATGAAGCAGGACATGCGATCGTTGCTTTAAATATTCCAGAATCTGATCCGATTCACAAAGTGACTATTATTCCAAGAGGTCAAGCGTTAGGTATGACCATGCATTTACCTAAGCAGGATAGATTCTCATCTTCGAGGCTCGAATTGGAAGCTAATTTATCGATCTTCGCAGGAGGAAGAATCGCTGAAGAATTGGTATTCGGCCACGAAAAAATATCTACTGGAGCTTCCAACGATATTGAACAAGCTACTCGAATAGCGAAATCTATGATATTAGAATGGGGAATGAGCGATAAGCTTGGTTTCTTATCCTATAGCGATGAAGAAACTCCGAGAGGTTTTCTCGGTCGTCCAGCAGTTACAAGCGATAATGTATCGGTAGCAACTGCGCAGGTGATAGATGAAGAAATTCGAGCAATCATAGATAAAACATACAATAGAGCAAAAAAAATTCTTAATGGTAATAAAGAGGCATTGGAGCTTCTCGCTCAGGGGTTATTGGAACACGAAACATTAACCGGTGATGATGTAAAAAAAATAATCGATGGACAAAAAATAGAAAAACGAAAAAAAGAACAAATTATAAAAACCTCAAAAAAATCTAAAATGCCTACTTCTGATGATGTGAATAAAGCAGATAAAAAATCCACATCTCGCAGACGGAGAAAAGAATAATTATAAAATTATCTGTAATTTCTAAAGAAAAAAACAGACTCGATAGGTTTTTAGCGTCGGAAATTAAAAAATTGTCACGCAATCGTTTCCAATCTCTAATAGTTTCGGGACATGTCTTAGTCAACTCCGATATAATTAGAGACGTTGATTATAGTCTGAAATATGGAGACGAAATTTTCATTGAAGATATAAATCTAGAACAAGAAACAACTCACCTAACGCCGGACGAAAATGTGGAATTTTCAATTTTATATGAAGACGAAGATATCGTTGTGATCAATAAGCCTGCAGGAGTGATCGTACACCCTGGAGCGGGCAATTTATCTCATACCCTCGTGAACGGACTTCTTCATCATTGTGGAAAATCACTATCAGAATCGGAAAATCGTCCCGGTATCGTACATAGAATCGATAAGGATACAAGCGGAATTCTAGTCGTCGCAAAGAATAATTTTTCCCACAATGAATTAGCGAAGCAATTTGTATCTCATACTATAAAAAGAAAATATATTTGTTTTTGCCACTCTGTTCCGCATCCGCTCAGTGGGAAAGTTGAGACTTTTGTTACAAGAGATAAGAAAAATAGATTAAAGATGTCTGTTTCTCAGAATGATGGGAAAAAAGCCGTAACTTTTTATAAAACACTCAAAAATTTTTCTGGAATAGCGTCAAAAGTGGAATGTGAGTTAAAAACGGGACGTACTCATCAAGTAAGACTTCATATGTCCCATATCGGATGCTCATTAATAGGAGATTCTACATATAAAAATAAAAACTATGCGCATCAATCTGAAATTTCAATCATCTCAAGACAAGCGCTTCATGCATATTTTCTAGAATTTAACCATCCTTCTTCTGGAAAGTTAATGCACTTTGAAACAGCTCTTCCAGAAGACATGGATTGTCTCGAAATAAAATTAGGGCTACTGAAAAAGTAAGAAGGGTGGATAATTTAGAGAAAAGCCAGAATTTAGGAGAAAGCTTGTAAAATGATATATTACGAGCTAAATTATAAATTATATGTACCCCTGGAATTTAACTTGGAAAAAGAGTATAACATTTCCTAGTCTTGTGGAAAATAAAATGGATATTATAATTGTTGGAACCGGAGCTACAGGAAAAATAGCGTATGAGTATTTTTCTTATGACTCTCAGTATACAGTTGTTGCATTTGCTATTAATAGCAATTATTTCAGAGAAGATTTAACAGAGTTTTATGGATTACCGGTTATCGCACTGGAAAAGATCGAAGACAAATACCCTCCCAACAAAGTAAGGGCGTTTGTAGCTATAGGGAATAGCGCTCTTAACAGAGACAGAGCGAGAGTGTACCATTATATGGAGGAAAAAGGATATTCTTTGGTATCGTATGTTAGTTC
>JAIRMQ010000031.1 GCA_031258575.1 Holosporaceae bacterium
GCACAAAATTCCATTCTTTCGTGAATGCGTGCAATCCTAGGAAGATCGTGCATGTAGTAGAGGATAGCGAGGAGGATAGGAATGGAGAAGGCGAATTCCACAAGAATCGCTCCTCTGACATTAGAACCAAATCCAAATATCCTATACCTGAAAATTCTATTCTCGAAAAAGAGGCGAGAATTATTTCTATCCTTAAAATTGTCTAAATTTTTGCCTTTAAACCAACCAAGAAAATGGCTGAAACGCCTCCGTCCGTGAGCATTACTCCCCCGTTGCATCCTAGTCACATTGTGTGCGCGCATTTCCAATTCTCCTCCCAAAAGACAAATATGGCTGGGGTAGTAGGATTCGAACCCACGATCGCGGGACCAAAACCCGCTGCCTTACCTCTTGGCTACACCCCATTATCATCGGAATATGCATCCTATAAATCAAATAGCTTCTGCTAACAAGCCGTACTCTAACATGGAATCAGTTAATCCTAAAATAATTTCCCGCGTCACTTCCATAAAAAAACTCTCAACTCCTATTACAAAAGTAAAAGGCAGTATTACTGAATAACTCGATTTCATTACAAGATTTGTTAATTAAGTTGCGTTTTGTAGACTTTTCTGATAGAATATAAAATATGTAAGAAAAGGAATTATCATGAAGAACAAAGTAACTCCCTTTTATAAGGAAGCCGTAGATGTAGTAAATGCGGGGCTGCGCAAATACATGCTGAGCGTTTTTTCTCATATGTCCATTGGTTTAGCTTTGACAGCGATTGTGGCGTATCTAGTTAGTACTTCTCCAGCTCTGATGAGCTTTTTGTTCTCCAACGCGGTTGTGTTTTGGATAGTAGCTCTGGCTCCCTTGGGTATTGCGGTGTACTTGAGCACTAAAATTTCCTCTCTTTCGGCTGAAAAAGCAAAAGGATTGTTCTATGCATACTCTGGATGCCTCGGATTGTCGCTTTCTTCTTTGTTTATTGTATATACGGGTAGCAGTATCGCTTGCACGTTTTTCACAACATCTTCTATGTTTCTATCAATGGTAATTTACGGATATGTTACTCAAAAAGATTTATCAAGTTGGGGATCCCTTTTAATAATGGGGCTTTTAGGAATAATAATCGCGAGTATTATAAATATCTTCACACGTAGTTCAGGTGCAGATCTAGTTATATCTCTCCTCGGTGTTGTTATTTTCACTGGCTTAACAGCTTATGACACGCAAACTATAAAAAATTATTATTTAGATTCAGATTCGACTGAAGTTGGAGAGAAAAAGGCAGTTTTTGGTGCGTTTCAACTGTATTTGGATTTTATCAATCTTTTCTTATATATTTTGAGATTTTTCGGAAAGAAAAGGTAGCTCGCACTCTGTTTTGAGTTGTCCGCAGGCTGCTAGAATATCACTTCCGTTTGATTTGCGTATTGTAGCGAAGATTTTGTTTGATAACAGTATGTGCAGGAACTGTTTTGTCCGAGTAGGAGAACTTTCTGCAAAATTGGATCCATACCACTGATTGAATGAGATTAGATTCACTTTACAACAAATTCCTTTTAGTAATTTTGCTAATTTAAAAGCATCAGCATCTGAATCGTTTACGTCTTTCAACAGAAGGTATTCGAAGGTTACATGACTAGTATTACTGTTGATACGGTATTTTTCAGCTGTTTTAATCAGTGTTTCTATATCGTATTTTTTATTGATAGGCATGAGAGAAGAACGTTTTTCATTATCCGGAGCGTGTAATGAAATTGCGAGTTTTACTCCGAATTTCGCGAGATCGTATATTGAATCTTCAATAATGCCAGAGGTCGAAATGGTAATTTTATTGCGGGAAAAGTTATAGATCTTTTTATTAAGCAACAACTCTAATGTAGTGGCGACATTTTCATAATTAAGAAGCGGCTCTCCCATTCCCATAAAAACTACATTAGTTATCAATGAATTATTCCAAAAAAAATACTGAGACATGATTTCCGAGGACGAAAGATTGCGCACAGAAGATTGAGTTCCTGTGCGGCAGAATTTACATCCGATGGAACAGCCTACTTGAGAAGATAGACATACTGTTGTTCTTTTATCACTGGTAATTAAAACCGTTTCTATGCTATTGCCGTCTTCCAGTTCCAAAAGAGCTTTTTGAGTTCCATCCAATGATTTTTGCATGGACTTACAAAAAGGACGATCCAGAGAAAAAGTACTTTTTAGTGCTTCACGAACATTACATGGAAGATCTGACATCACATCAAACGACTCAACGCGTTTACTATGTATCCAAGGAAATACACGTTTTGCGTCAAGTACAGTGAATCCATGACAAACAAACTCAGATTTTATTTGCTCGAGAGTTAATCCGAGGAGGCTTTGCATAGAGATCTCGCAAGCTTATCAACTCTTTCGTTAAATTCGTAACCTGAATGTCCCTCGACCCAATGCCACGAGATTGTATGACGTTTCGAGGTTTCTCGCAACCTTGTCCATAAATCCTGATTTTTTACAGGTTTTTTATCTGTGGAAAGCCAATTATTTTTTTCCCATCTGTTTATCCATTTTGTTATTCCATCTATTAGATATTTACTGTCGGAATAGAGTTCTACCAGACATGGTTCCTTCAATTTTTCTAATGCCATAATGGCGGACATTAGTTCCATACGATTATTTGTTGTGCTATCTTCATGTCCGCTTAACTCTTTCTCAATAGAATCATAGATAATTAATGCACCCCATCCTCCAGAGCCAGGATTTCCGCTGCAAGCTCCGTCTGTATAAATCGAAACGTGTTTCATATTTCGATTCTTCCGGAAAAAACTAAGGAAGCAGGTCCTGATTGAAAAATATTCTGAAAATCATCAATGGATATTTCTAAACATCCGCCTTCTTGCTGAACTAACACATTTGCTTCGACAAAGTGATGGAGATAAGCAAGTCCAACGGTTGCGCACGCTCCGCTACCACACGCAAGTGTAGGTCCGACTCCACGCTCGAAAACGGATAATTTAATCTCATTTTTTGTTTTTATCGTTGCAAAAGAGACATTAATTCTGTTAAGGAAAAGTGGATGCTTTTCCAAGACCTTGCCTATAGACTCGATTTCAGATTCGTTTGGATGATTTTTATAAAATAAAACCAAGTGAGGATTTCCGATAGATGCGCAAGAAGCTGCGCAAACTTCGTCTGGTAATTCCAATTCATTAAGCATTAATAACGGGTCTATATTTTCCTTTTGAATCCCTATATCTTTCAGGGATAAGCTAATCTTCCCCATGCTGACTGAAATTCGTAAATCGTTCTTTTTTACCGGGTATGCCTTATTATTGCTGGTTACTATGGTGCACTCGGATAATCCGAAGCGATTTTCCATTAATAATCCAATACATCTTGCAGCATTTCCGCAAATCTCCGCTTCGCTACCATCGGCGTTGAAAAAGCAGGCAGTAACAACATCTGACTTTATTCGATTGTATACAACAACAGTATCGCAACCTATGCCACAAACTCTATTGCAGATTTTAATGAAAAAATCATTTTTGGGACGCTCAACTCCGTCAGGCCAATCAATCATGACGAAATCATTGCCTAAGGCTTGCATTTTATCGAACTTGACTAGCATTCGATTATTAACTTTTTAGTAATTACTTTGCCACGTTCTACCGCCGGCTGGTCGAAAGGATTGACTCCCAATGTTTTGCAAACTATAACGACTTCTACCATGAAGTGCATAAACAATGCTCCAAGCATTTCCGGAACAATTGTAGAAACATTTATTTTTCTAATATAGGCACCCTTTTCCTGAATCGAGGCAATAGTTGCTGCACATTGCGCTTTAAAAACGTCTCGCATAGCACGATTTTTTAAATATGGAATATTTCCGGAAACAGGTATCCGTAATTTTGAATTTTGCTCTTCTTCAATAAAAGTAAAACATTTATCTCTAGGGCCATCTAGATACAACTGTAGCTGACTATGTTGATCAGTCGCACCGATGGCTGTTAAAGGAGTAATGCCTCGACCAGACTTCCCGGTGCTTTCTGCGTATAACTGAGCAAGCCATGGACCAAATTTCTGTAATTTATCAGAATAGATAAACGATACATGCTGAGTTATATTGTTCTTAATACATTCTCTGATAAAACCAATTCCTTCTCGAATTCTATTACGGTAATTAACAAGAGCTCGCGCTCCTCCTATCCGCATCCTTAAAGGATCAACACCACTAAGTAAAGCTGGAACCATACCTGTAAGGGAAAATACAGAAAATCTTCCTCCGATGTTTTTAGGATGATCTAAACATAAACAACCTAACGTATTTGCCATTTCCTTTAGGGAAGATTCTTTATTTTCGGTAATGAATACAAATTTATTTTTTTCCTTTACGAAATGCTGTGCAAGAAGAACCTGACAGATAGTTTCTAGCGTTTCTCCAGATTTTGAAATGCATAAAAAACCAGTTTTTTGCGGATTGATTCTAGAAAATAATTTGTCAAGAGTTGCAGGATCGGAATTATAAACATATTTTATATTTTTTGCGGAATTTTTTAATACAGAACTTATACACTGCCCACCTAGACTAGAACCGCCGGCTCCAAAAATAATGAAATTCTCATTTGTACTCCATTCCGCAAACCTTGGATCTCTTAGCTGATTTAAATCCTGTCCTGAATTTACAATCGAGAAACAATCTAAAGCCGTAATAGACTCTATCTCTTCCTCCAAATCTTTTATAGAAAAAGAGAGCTCACTTGGAAAAATTATCTGATGATCATAAAGACTTCTCATAGATATACCTAAGAACTAATAGTATGCACATTGTGCTCATAAGAATTTTCAGTCGGTTTAGTAATCGAAATAACACACGGACCATTTTTAAATATAGCTCTACCTTGAGCATTGATTTCATCTAAATTATATTTTTTAGACCAACTAGAATACGATTTTAAAAAGTCTAGATCATTACCTGATCCAATTTTTGGAATTACCCAATTACTCCAAGTTGAGAATTCTGTATCCATATAAAACACATTAGACGCATCTGATATCTTTTTAGAGAACTTTTCTGCGTCTTTAGCACTAATTTTTTCAGATACTAAATATTGAATTTCAGATAGAACAGCCGCAATACATTCTTCTATATCATCTGATTTTCTGAATGTAACAGTTAGACAGAGGTCTCCTCCATCGTAATTCCAAAGAGAGTAGGACGAAGACATTGATACCACAACTTTTTGTTCATCTACTAACCTTTCCCTTAGCTCTTCCAATAGATAATTTATAAAAATCTCCGCTGAAAGCGCTGCTTTTCCTTGAGATCTGTAGTTTGGTATTCTCCAATAAATATCTACCACTAAACAGTTAACTTGCGAGCTGTATTTTGTAATTTTGGTAACAGAATCATGGTGAGGAGGCTCTTGTACTCTACTAACAGCGGAAGTATTAGAAGGAAACTGAACCTCCTGCCCGAAGTACTTACTAACATTTTCCATTGCTAGGTTTTTATCTATATTTCCGACGATAACAAGAGTTGTATTTTTAGGAGTATAATTTCTGTTTTTATAATTTTCTATATCAGTTTTGAGGGCAGACTCTATAGCATCTAACGTTCCCATCACGCTATTTCCGTAATTGGAATGCCAATAAACTGATCTTCTTGCTTCGCTTTTAATAACACTTCTATCTTTTTGCTCTTCTTCCTCTGCGCGACGCTTCATTACTTGTTTAGCATCGTCTGCGTCTTCTTCCGTAATGCCGGAAGAGGAAAGTATCTTACTAAGATTTTTTAAGAAACCTTCTAAGTTTTCTAGTTTTCCATAGAGGTAGTACACGCTTTGATCATGTCCAGTATAAGAATTACTTTCGGATCCATATTGGAGCGCATCTAATTCAGTTGCTGCCTTAAGTTTTTTTGCGAGTATGTAATTAAGAAGGTTGGCGACTCCAAACTTATCTATCTCGTTGGAGCTACCAGACGAAATACATAATATTACAAGAAGAGAATCCGACTTCTCTGTATCTACGAGAACTACTGATGTTCCGTTAGATAATTTGTGGAAAGAAGATCCTCTATACCTTTCAGCTTTGCTGCAAAAAATAATTAATATAGACAAAAAAGCGAATATTTTTTTGATCATAATCCATTACTCCTTTCATTTTTTTAAACATGGAGGAATAAGCAAAGGATTGTTTTCTTTTGCTACGTCTGTTCGAATCTTTTCGTTTTCATATCCTCCGCATCCCGACAGAAGCGACAGCAGCATAATTAAAAATAACCTCATATCCTATCTTCCATATAAGAACCAAAAAACAAAATTGCCATACCTATCACAATAGCGCTATCTGCTATATTGAACGCTGGCCAATGATAGATTAGCAGATGAAAATCCAAAAAATCAATAACCGCTTTATAAGTAAATCTATCGATAAGATTTCCTATGGCTCCACTTATTATTAAACCAACAGGCATGAGGAGATGTTTGTTACTTCTAACCCATACGCATAACCATATTACAATAATTAAGGATATTAACGCAAAAACAAACGGCTGTGCTGTTCCTTTGAACAGACCGAATGTTACTCCTGTATTTTCTACTCTTACTAAATTAAAAAAAGGCGTTAGAGAAAAAGTCTCTCCAATAAACATAGACTGCGCAACAATATATTTCGACAGTTGATCGCATATGATTACAAGAGAGAATAAAAAAGCTGTTAAACTTTTTGATTCAAAACTCTTTGGCACCTTCCACATAATTTATTTTCATCTAAAAGCGGAGAAATTTTCCAACACCTTTCGCATTTTTCACCTGTTGCAACGGAAACAGTTACGCCTATACCATTTAGCTCCTGATCGATAAAGGCATTTTTAGGCATTGCTGTATTTTTTATTTCAAATCCTGATGTGATAGCAATTTCTTCCCAAAACGATAGATCTTGTTCCGGAATAATATTGTTGGAATCAAAAATCGTGACAAAAGCCTGCAAACTCGATCCAATTATTTTATCTTTTCGAGAAATTTCCAAAGCGGTGTTTATTATTTTCCTTATGGCCTTTACTCGATTGATTTTTTCGCATAATTCGCGGTTAATCCACTTAGAATCCGGGACTAAGAAGCTCTCTAAATGAACGCTGGACGTATTATAAATGCTCAACCAAGCATCTTCCGCCGTAAAAACAATAATAGGAGCAAACCATCTAATTAAATGTTGAAAAAGCTGATTTAACACCCATCTGTATGCTATGCGCTTTTTATCGTTTCTATGATCACAATAGAGACAATCCTTTCTTATATCAAAAAAGAAAGAAGACAAATCTCCAGAACAAAAAGTATGCAGCGTTGTAAAATACTTATTGATATCATAGTGCTCTATACAGGACATTAATTCGGTATGTATTTCCGTTAGTCGATGTAGCGCCCATTTTTCAAGATCTGGAAGATCTTCATACGCTGTTATTTCTGCACTTAAGTCATAACCAGATAGAGCTCCCAGCATATATTTTAGAGTATTGCGCAGTTTCCGATAAACGTCTTCCAATTGCTTTAAGATATTCACTCCCAGTTTCAAATCTTGAGTAAAATCACTGCATGAAACCCACATTCGGAAAATATCTGCTCCGAGATTTTTCACAATCTCCTCGAGAGTAACAACATTTCCTAAAGATTTGGACATTTTCTGTCCTTTTTCATCGACGATAAAACCGTGAGTCATAACAGCTTTAAACGGCGCATTTCCAATAGTTCCACAAGAATTAAGAAGAGAATGCTGGAACCATCCACGATGCTGATCTGATCCCTCTATATATAAGTCTGCCGGAATATTGGTGTTTTTATTTCTTGAAAGGTAAGCGTGAACCGACGCGCTTTCAAACCATACATCCATGGTATCAAGAATTTGTTCGTAATCGTCAATTCTGTATTGATTTCCTAAAAATACTTGCGGATCTTTTGAAAACCATGAATTAGCTCCTTCTTTTGCAAAAATATCCGCTATACGGTCTACTACATTCTCATCTCGTAATGGCTCTCCTGTTTTTCTATTAACAAACAATGGAAGAGGCACTCCCCAAACTCGTTGACGAGAAATGCACCAATCTCCTCTGTTTTCCACAAAAGATTTAATGCGATTATATCCCTGCTTTGGAAGCCAGCGAACTTTTTCGATCTCATCTAATGTTTTTTTACGTAATCCCGTATTATCCATACTAATGAACCATTGAGGAGTCGTTCTAAAGATAAGAGGAGCTTTAGATCTCCAAGAATGTGGATAACTATGAATAATAGTTGCTTTAAATAGCAAAGCTCCTTTATCATCTAACGCTTGTAACATTTCCTCTTCGACTTTAAAAATGTGTTTACCAGCGAAAAGCGGAACACACTCATAATATACTCCTACTTCGTTTACAGTTTGTGGAACTTTAATGCCGTTTTTTTTGCAGACATTGAAATCCTCAATCCCATGCCCTGGAGCCGTATGCACAAGTCCTGTTCCCGTTTCCGTTTCAACATGTTCTCCTACGATTAATGGAACGTCAAAATCATAACCAGATTTATAAAACGGATGATAGCAAATAACATCTTTCAGTAGAGTTCCTTTGAATTCTTTAATAATTTTAGCCTGAATTCCTGTTGTTTCGGAAAAATTTTCAACTAAATCCTTCGCTAAAATTATTTTTCTGTCTTCTGTTTGCACTAAGCAATAATCGATAGTATCAGAATAACATATCGCTCTATTTCCAGGAATAGTCCATGGAGTAGTAGTCCAAATAACGCACTCAGTTTCTTGCAAAAAATCTACTGGAGACGATTTTACTTTGAACGCCACGTAAATACTCGTGGATTCCTTATCCATATACTCAATTTCAGCATCTGCCAGAGCTGTTTGCTCTACTACGGACCAAAAAACCGGTTTTTCTCCTCTATAAAGAGTACCATCCACAATGAACTTACCGATTTGCTTAATTACTATAGCTTCGAAATCTTTATCCATTGTAAGATAAGGATTTTCCCAATCTCCATAAATTCCTAGACGCTTAAAGCCTTGCCTTTGAACGTCTATCCAATGCTCTGCGAAATCCTTACACATATTTCTAAAATCAACCAAAGAGATATCGCTTCGTTTTTGCCCTTTTGCCCGTAATTGCTCTTCAACTTTCCACTCGATTGGTAAACCATGGCAATCCCATCCAGGAATGAACGGAGCTTTAAACCCCTGCATTCTTTTCATGCGAACAACTATGTCTTTTATTACCTTATTCATAGCAGTACCAGCATGCGGATTTCCGTTTGCAAAAGGCGGACCATCATGGAAAACAAATGTTTGTACGTTTTTCTTTCTCGATTTTTCGTAAATGTCAATTTTATCCCAATATTCTAGGATTTCAGGTTCCTTTTGCGACAGGTTACCACGCATCTGAAAACCTGTTTCAGGAAGAAATATCGTATCTTTGAAATTCATATTTACACCAGGATTTAGAGTAAAAATAAGGCAGCGATCATCGCAATAATCGCTCCCCATAGGATGATTTTAGTGGCCAAAACCTTTATCGGAGGCTTATTATCGTTTACGTGAGTAATCTCTATATTCGAATACGACACTATTATATCCCCTATCGAAAAAAAATCTTTCTCTGTTTCCTTTATATCTATATTCATACCCAAAAAACCTTACATAAATGTTAAAAAATCAAATTATCTTCTTTGTTAAAGGCTTTGCCTTTTTGGTCCAGGAAGATTTTGGATATTGTGATACCAAAATTTTATAAGCATTCATAGCCTCCTCTTTTAACCCTACAAAATGGCAACATTCTATTATTCTAAAATAAGCTTCTTCGGCATGAACAGTATGAGAAAGTTTGTCTGTCACGAACATATATCTACCTATTGCTCCTATCGGGTTCTTGTTTTTTTGGTAATACCTTCCTATCATCATTTCCTGAGCAGCGATGATATCATCCAAAATCATTATTTTTTTAAGGGAATCTTTATAATACTTAGATTCCGGAAATTTATTAATCAATTCAACAAAAACTTGCTTTGATTCCAAGGCGTTTTTGGAATCACGTCCTATTGATGCCGTTTGCATATAGATACACATCCCCTTGAGATACATTGCGTACGGAACCAATTCATTGGACGGGTGATATCTTAAGAAAATTTCAATTTCTCTTACCGCATCTTGATAAGAAGCCGCTAAGAAATGGCAGTAAGCCGCCAACACCTGTCCTTCATTTGCTTTTGAAGAATAAGGAAATAAAGTTTCGATATCTTTGAATTCTGAGGCCGCCTCTGTATAATCTCTCGCCTTTAATAGCGCCAATCCCTTTTTGTATATACTCTCAACTGAGCGATTTTTGAAATCTTCTTTTGAGGAAGAGCACCCAACTATCAAAGAAAAGCACAACATTAATAATTTATTATTCATAAGTACCCTATTTCACTCCAGTAGATCCGTATCCACCGTTTGATCTACCTGTATCTTCTAAATGTTCTACTATATTCCAAGAAACAATTTCGCATTTTTGTATAACCAATTGCGCAATTCTCATTTGTGGTTCTATCCAAAAGTCGTCTTCCCCTAGATTTATCAAAAGAACTTTTAGTTCGCCTCTGTAATCACTGTCAATCGTTCCAGGAGAATTAAGTACCGTAATTCCATTTTCATAAGCCAACCCAGATCTTGGACGAACTTCTCCGTTATATCCACATGGAATTGCCATCGAAATTCCAGTCGGAACAAGCTTCCTTTCTCTTTTTTTTAGAAGAATTTTCTCAGAAATCGCCGCTCTCAAATCCATACCTGCGCTGCCTGCCGTAGCATAGGAAGGAAGGGATATGGAATCTTCCAGTTTTTTTAGACGAATTTCCACTACTCTAGTTCCCGTACTTTTGCAAAAAACTTTGTAAGAAACCGTCAAATCCATTTTTGGAACTGGAAATAGCTCCTCTAATTTCAGCTTTTTGTATAGTCCTTACACTCACATTTTCAAATATAATATCCATAATTTTAAATCCGTCATTAGTCGAAACAATTATCCATATTAGAACATTGTCCTTTTTTCCAGGAACTAAAACTTTCGTTTCTATACAAAAAGCTCCTCCACTTATTGTACGTACTGTAATTATCTTAAAAGCCGCTTTTTTATACTCTTTAAAATTCGAAGTATAGAATTTCACCAACATATTTATAAAACAAGGAACAAAAATCTTGTTTTTTTGTTCTTCCGTTAGTTTTGGGAAATAAGGACCTAGAACAAATTTCACTAGCTTATCAAGCGCAAAGCGCGTCTTTACCTGCTCTTCGAAAAAATCTTTTACATCCTTATCAGAAATTCCTGGAACATTTATTTTCTGCAGTGATCCATTCAACATATCGGCTACCAAGGCCTTAGCTTGTTCTGAATTTTGTATATTCGTATCCGCAGACTGTATTCCGTAACTAAGACAGGACAAAGAAAAGAAAAAGACAAGAATGCCGCAGAAGATTTTACTCATTCAAATCCTCCTCAATTTCAACATCGATACCAACATTGTCTACTTCCTCGGAATCGTCTATGTCATCAGAGCTATCAATACTGCTATCTTCCAAAGTAACATTTGACGTATCCCGTGATATTCCAGCTGCTCCTATACAGGGATTATAGGTATCATCTTCAGAAAGATTTTCGATGTCCTCCTCAGCGTCATCGTCTGGAATGAAAGTTCTAAAACTCTTTATAACGCTTTCTTTTAAAGAATCGATTGAAACGCTTCCTGCGGCGATTTCTCTAAGAGCTATAATCGGTTTTTTTTCATCCTTTGTTTCGACGGTAACATTATCTCCATTTACTATCTGACGGGTGCGTTGAGTAGCTAACAACACAAGATCAAACTTATTTTCCACGATTTTCTCACAATCCTCAACTGTTATGCGAGCCATTCTTCCTCCCCAAAATACCATCTATTCTATTACAAATGATTGGATCATACAACACAACGGAAACAGCGATCACTTTAGAAGATTAAGGCGATGGAAAGCACTTCCTTGTCTTTAAACTGATTACACAAAAGTCCTTTGTACGGAGCGGGAGAAGGGAATCGAACCCTCGTCACAAGCTTGGGAAGCTTATGCTCTACCATTGAGCTACGCCCGCATTCGATTTATGTTATATATTGAAAGAAATAATTGGGCAAGATTTATTCTTCGCCTACTCCCCAAAGACCCTGCTTCTTCACCCATCCTTTTATTTTGTTTACTTCTATTTTTATCCAGTCCTTATTTCTCTTAAGTACTTTTATCACAACATTTTTTTCTATTTTCGCAATTGGCTGAGAATCAGATTCGTACCGATACAAAATCACAAAATTATTTTTTACAACCGCCGTGTTTTTTTGAGAAATCATATTCTGGTGGACCCAACCTTCAGTCTCATCAATGAGTTTTATTTTCCTCCATTGATCAAATTCCGCGATGAGAATTACTGGAAGATTGGGTTTTATGAGTATCCAACTAACTGGATACTCTTTCCCCGGTCCAACCCTAATATTAACCTGCGAAGATTTTAAACTAGCAAATTGTTCTGCACTTATTCGTGATGATAATACTAAAATAAACGCTAAAAACCAAAATTTCATTTTTATACTTTCAATACAACGATAGTATCATAGAGAAATCGATATTTAACATATAAGAAATAAAAAGAGAAAACGTGTAATATGTCGAAATTTCCTCCAAAGTACTGCGTTAATATTCCATAATTCTATTGATTTCAAAGGTTGATCATTGTAGCATCTGTCCATTAATTTGTCCCCTTCGTCTAGAGGTCTAGGACATCGCCCTCTCACGGCGGTAACAGGGATTCGAATTCCCTAGGGGACGCCAGTTCATCCTATATAAAAGGGTTCGAACAATTTAGGAAATCTCGAATTGGCTAATTTCTAAAAATTCATCTTCAGAAATGATTTTTATTCCCAATTTTCGTGCAGTATCAAGTTTCTGGCCTGCATTTTCTCCTGCGACAACCAGCGCAGTTTTTGGTGAAACAGAAGAGGCAGCGCGACCTCCAAATTTTTCTACTAGTTCTTTTGCTTCATCTCGAGAAAATCTTTTGAAAACTCCCGTGAAAACTATGGATTGTCCGGAAAAAATGTTTTTTTCAGGCGCCGCAACTTCCGTAATAGTTATAATACCGTTGGAATTTCCGTCTCCGCCAAGTTCTTCGAGTATTTTTAAATTACTGGCATTCGCGAAAAAATTATCGAAATCGTTAGCAATGGATCGACCAATTCCATTGATTTCACAAAGTTTGTATCCTTCTTTTTTTCTTATACAATCGATGAAATTACTGTAGTCTCTGAAAAAATTAGCGGTCATTTTAGATACTGCTCGTCCTACCTGTGGAATTCCCAGTGAATAGATAAATTTATCCAAAGAAATTATTTTGGAGTTATTTATGGATTTAAAAAGATTCTCGACGGATTGTTTTCCCCAACCTTCTATTTTTTCAAGCCGAAATTTTTCATTCTTTTCTTCTATTTTAAATATATCCACCGGATTTTTAATTATTCCTTCATCGTAGAAAAATTTAATATTTTGCTCACCTAATCCATCAATATTAAATGCATGCTTCGAAACGAAATGAATTAATCTTTCCACTACTTGAGCTTCGCAATTCATATTTATGCATTTGACTGCTGCTTCATCTTCCCCTCTTATTAGGTCAGATCCGCAACATGGGCAATTAGTTGGAAATTCAAAAGGCGCCGAGCTTGGTGGTCGTTCTTGTAAAATAGGATATAAAACCTGAGGAATAACGTCGCCAGCTCTTTGTAAAATTACACGATCGCCTATACGAATATCACGTTTCTCTAATTCATCTTTATTATGAAGCGTCGCTCTAGAGACTACGACTCCACCGATTGTAACTGGTTTTAGTTCAGCGACAGGGGTTATATTTCCAGTTCTTCCTACCTGTGTAATAATATTTAAGACAGTAGTCTGAGCTTTTTCAGCGGGAAATTTATAGGCAATTGAGTGTCGCGGAAATTTTGTGGAACTTCCTAACGACCTTTGAAGTGCTAAGTCGTTTATCTTATAAACTATTCCGTCAATATCATATTCGAGCTCAGCGCGTTGCTTCTCGATTTCTTTATAAAAAGCAAACGTTTCGGATTGATTGCGACAAATCGTAATTTTATCGGCAACAGTAAAACCATTTACGCGTAAAAAATCCAACACTTCCTTTTGCGTAGAGAAATTAATTTCATTTGAGAGAACGGAATAAGCAAAAAATGTTAAGTTTCGAGAGGCAGTAATCTGGGAATCTAACTGTCGAAGAGAACCTGCCGCTGCATTGCGCGGATTCGCAAATAATTTTTCTCCAGCAATTCCTCTCAGTCTATTTAATTCTTGAAAATCAGATTTTAACATTATAACCTCTCCGCGGACTTCTCCTGAAAATGCGCTAATTTTCCTAGGAATATTCTGGATGGTAAAAATATTTTGAGTTACGTCTTCTCCTACACTACCATCTCCTCTTGTAGCAGCACAGACTAGCGCTTCGTTATTATACGTAATCGAGGCGGAAAGACCGTCTAATTTGGGCTCTAGAACTAATTCGATGTCCTGTTTTCCCGATGCTTTCCTTGTGCGATCGAAAAAATTTGCAATATCCTCTTCATTATAAGCATTTTCAAGAGATAGCATTGGTGCAGAGTGACGTATTTTTTTAAAATTTTTAGAAGCTTGGGCTCCGATCTTTTGAGAAGGACTCTTTTCGCTTTTTAACTCAGGGAATTCTTTTTCTATTTCTAAGAGTTCATTATATAGAGAATCATACTCGGCATCGCTTACTTGAGGATCATCAAAAATATAATATTGTCGCGAATAAGAGCTTAGTACTTTCAATAATTCAGCATAACGTTTTTTTTTATCTGCAGATAATGAATCTCTCACCTAGAGATACCTTCTTTAAAGTGTTTTCGGCAAACTGAAATATATTTATCGTTTCCTCCAATGTCTATCTGTTCGCCTTCTAGGATTTTTTTTCCGTTACCGTCTATGCGCATGTTCATTGTAGCTTTCTTACCACAATGACATATCGTTTTTAATTCAACAAGAATATCAGCAATAGCTAATAACCTCTGGCTTCCTTCGAAACTATTTCCCTGGAAATCTGTACGCAACCCATATGTAAGAACAGGAATTCCGAACGAATCAACGACTTCTCCCAATTGATCAACTTGATTCCTTGTAAGAAACTGAGCTTCATCTACTAAAACACAGGATACATTACGCGCCCCTTTTACATAGCAGAAAAAATCAAACTCTGCGTCGTATGTTATAGCCTGTTTTTGCAGACCAATACGAGACGTGATTTTTCCTGGGCCATATCTTGTATCCATCGCAAAAGTAAACAATAGAGCACTCATACCCCTTTCTTTATAATTATGATCAGTTTGAAGCAGAGAAGTCGTTTTCCCTGCATTCATTGCGGAATAATAAAAATAAAGACTCGCCACATTTTCCTCGCTTTACGCGTTAAAGCATGATTTTAGCGAGAGACGCGAGCAATAAAATCGCAACGATGTTAGTAATTTTAATCATTGGATTTATCGCTGGACCGGCTGTATCTTTATAAGGATCCCCGACTGTGTCTCCAGTAACCGCTGCTTTGTGCGCATCGGAGCCTTTTCCACCTAGATTTCCATTCTCTATATATTTTTTTGCGTTATCCCATGCCCCGCCTCCAGACGTCATAGAAATAGCTAGAAAAATCCCTGTTAAAATAGTTCCCAAGAGCATAGCTCCGACACTTTTTAACCCAGCCACATGACCGCCGAAGTAGGAAATCGCAAAATACAAAACAATCGGCGATAAAACCGGCAACAACGAAGGAAGCATCATTTCTTTTATCGCTGCTTGGGTTAGTATATCAACGGCTCTTTTGTAATCTGGCTTAGCAGTTCCCGCCATAATACCTTTGATTGTTTTGAATTGTCGTCTTACTTCTACAACAATTGCACCGCCTGCTTTTCCAACGGCCATCATCCCACAAGCGCTAAATAAATATGGAAGCAAACCTCCAATAAAGAGGCCTATTACTACATAAGGATCACTTAACTCAAAATTTACTGATAAAGTCGGAAAATAATGCATTATATCTTGCGTATAGGCAGAAAATAATACCAAAGATGCCAGTCCTGCCGACCCTATAGCGTATCCTTTAGTGACAGCTTTGGTTGTATTTCCCACAGCATCTAGTTTGTCCGTTACTGAACGAACTTTTTCAGGCAATCCTGCCATTTCAGCTATTCCACCAGCGTTGTCAGTAATTGGTCCATAAGCGTCAAGAGTAATGATTATCCCCGCAAGCGCCAGCATCGAAGTAGCTGCAATTGCAATTCCATATAATCCTGCCATTAAGTAGGCACAAAGGATAGCAGTACAGATAATGATTACAGGAAAAGCTGTCGCTTCCATAGAAACTGCTAATCCTTGAATTATGTTAGTTCCATGTCCAGTTTCCGAAGCTTTCGCTATACTAATAACCGGCCTATAGGCATAGGAGGTATAATACTCTGTTACACAGACTATAAACACCGTCACAATTGGTCCAAGTACCGCGCATCCGAATATTCCATATCCTAGAAAGGCAATATTACTTCCCAACGGACAAAATAGAGTTCCCAGAGGAAACATATTCACGGTAGTGAAATACATAAGTACTAAAGAAAAACAAACTGCAGCGCCTAATCCTTTATAGAGGGCATGCATAACGTTCTGAGTTTTTCCAAGCTTAACAAAAGGCGTTCCTAAAATAGATCCGACAATACATACGCCTGAAATAGCAAGCGGATACATCATCAATAAATTGCGAGCTTCTCCTCTAAAAAAGATACTTGCAAGAACTATAGTTGCGGCGATTGTAACAATATAAGTTTCGAATAGATCGGCGGCCATTCCTGCGCAATCTCCTACATTATCTCCTACATTATCTGCAATAACTGCTGGATTTCTTGGATCGTCCTCTGGAATTCCAGCTTCGACTTTTCCGACAAGGTCGGCTCCAACATCTGCGCCTTTTGTAAAAATACCGCCGCCAAGACGTGCGAATATAGAAATTAAAGATGCCCCGAATCCCATTGCAATGAGCGACTCAGAAATTAAACGAATATCCGAAGTTACGCCTCTTAGATAAAAGAAAAACAAAGCTATTCCCAATATCCCGAAACCGACGACCAAGAAACCCGTCACAGCGCCTGATTTATAAGCGACAGAAAGGGCGTAATCGATCCCTTTTCTCGCGGCTTCTGACGTGCGAATATTAGCTCTTACAGAAATGTTCATTCCGACGTACCCAGCTGCCGCGGATAAAGCCGCTCCTATTACAAATCCGAAGGCAGCGCATACTCCAGTAAAAACGGCGACAATGGCTGTTATAGCAATGCCAACCATAAGTACGGTTCTATATTGTCTATCTAAATATGCGGATGCACCCATGCGAATGGCGTCCGCGATCTCTTGCATTTTTGCATTTCCAGTTCCCATTTTCAGCATCTGATTTGCGTTCATTACCCCATATATTAAGGCAAGAACTCCAGATACGATAACTATACATTCCCAAGACATAAAACTCTCCATTTCAACACCAAAACGGCGAATTGTCGCATAATCGATAGTTAATTGCTAGATATTTTTAAATAATCTAGTCATCTTAAGAGCCCAAAAATATATTTTTATCCAACATTAATAGAAAATTAACCTTTTGTGACCAAAATAGGAAATATCTTTACATTGCAAACAAAGGAGGAAAAAATGAAATACTTATTGGTAGCTTTATGTTTTTTTGGGTATGCCGAGGGAATGATTTCTGACACGATCAAAGAAGAAAGTCCAAAATCGTCTACAAGCAGATTCTTCGCTGTACAAGGAGACAATCTTGATCCACAATGGACGATGCGCGAACCAATTCACAGACATATAAAGGAATACCTTGACGCAAATCCTCGTCAAGTTTCAGAACAAGGATTGCAAGAGATAGCGCTTGCTGTATTTAATGAAGGATTCGATCCTAGAACTCCAACGGTGTATTCTAAAAGCATATTTTGGTCTATAATATTGAAGATTAGCAAACCAATTTCGAATCTCGCTCAATTGGGATGCACTATAGTTCCTATGATGTCGTTGGGAGATATAACGAGCATTTCTTCGAGAACAGCTTCTCTTGTAACGTCATTACTAGGAGTTGCAGGATTAGGAGTTGGAAAGATATACCAATATGCGAAATCAGAAGTCATGGACCAAAATAATAAGCAGTTAGCTGTAGATGATATAATGGCGCTTATTTATTCTACGGAAGTATAAATAATTTAGCAGACTCAACGGCTTCTATCATTTTCTAGCCCTTGATACTTCTATCCCGATTGGGTATATAATTCCATTGTACAGGTAGTTAGGAGGGCATTTTATGGAATTAAAAGGAAGTAAGACGGAAAGAAATTTAAGAGAAGCCTTTGCCGGAGAATCTCAGGCAAGAAATAAGTATGCCTTTTTCGCGTCACAAGCGAAAAAAGAAGGATACATTCAAATAGCAAAAATATTTGAAGCGACTGCCGATAATGAAAAAGAGCATGCGAAAATCTGGTTTAAATTACTAAATGGTGGAACAATTTTAGATACATTAAGCAATCTAAAAGCCGCAGCAGATGGAGAAAATTATGAATGGACGGATATGTATTCTAAATTTGCAAATGATGCTGAAATAGAAGGTTTTCATGATATCGCAGGCCTATTTAAAGCGATTGGAGAAATAGAAAAGAACCATGAGGAAAGATATAGAAAACTTCTAGATAATGTTCGGGACGGTAAAGTTTTCAAAAAAGATAGAAAAAGCGTATGGGAATGCGGTAACTGTGGATACTCCTTTGAAGATACTGAAGCTCCAGAACAGTGTCCGGTTTGCAAGCATCTAAGGTCATTCTTTGAGATAAAATCCGAGAACTATTAGATTCGAAAATTCTGTGTTAGTTCTGGCAGTTTATCGAATTACATTGAGATTTTCATAAAAATGTAAAAACATACTTTGGAGATCTCAATCAAAGGTAAAAAATTATAAACTAGTTCCCTTGAATCATCCGGCACAGCTATAGAGAAATAATATACAGATGTTTCAAAGAGAATATTTGCTTGGAAGCTTAATTCCATTAGTTTGTTCGAATGCTGTATCTTTAAAACTTTCTCAACTAACGCAAATTTCGTCTTTCAAACTAAAAGAATCTCGTTTTGCCTTTTGAAAAAAGAGTGAAAAAGTTTTTCGAAGAAATATCCGCTATTTTTTCTAAGGGAAGATTGAGTAATTCAGCAATTTTTTTTGCGGTATTGACGACAAAAGCTGGCTCGTTTATTTTTCCGCGAAACGGAATGGGGGACAGAAAAGGACTGTCCGTTTCAATCAGCAGTCTGTCCAATGGAATATACGAAAGAGAATTCCGCAATTCAGTTGCATTTTTATATGTGATAACTCCAGAAAATGATATGTAATATCCGAGATCTAAAGCACGTTTTGCAAAATCTTTTTCTCCAGAAAAACAATGAATGACTCCAATTGTTGATTTGTGATTTTGTAGAATATCAATAACATCTTCCCATGCATCTCGTGAATGTATCGAAACTGGTAAACAGCATTTTTGAGCGATATTCATTTGTAAATCAAAAAGCTCTTTTTGTTGTTTTTCACTTTCTTTTTCATAATGATAATCCAGTCCAATTTCACCGATACCAACTGTTTCTGGACAGGAACAGTTTTTAGTAATGATGTCTGTAATTTCGGAGATTCTATAGGAATCATAGTGCCGTTTTGCCTCTAGCGGATGAATACCTACAGTCCGAAATATACTCGGATGTCTTTGTGAAATTGATTGTAACGTCTCAGTATCAAATAACTCAGTTCCAATTGCAAGAAGGTACTTTACTTGAGCATCTGTCGCGCGTTTTATAATGGAATCGACATCGTATTTTTTCTCACAAGAAACATCAACGTTTTCGAACTTAGAAAATACGAGATGACAATGTGAATCTACAAAAAACACACTAATCCTTTGGGAAGAGCGGAATTGGAGCTTCAAAAGTTTGATTTGTGAAGCGAATTTCTATTTCTTCAAATGATTTTCCCTCAATGTCCATAAAATCAAAGATTTTTTTTGCAGTATCAGGTAAGAAAGGAGCAATTCCAAAAGCAATCGATCTGATACTTTCACAAAGAACTGTAAGCACTGCATTTAGTCTATTCGTGTCTGTTTTTACTAATTCCCACGGTTTCATGTCATTTACAAATTTATTAGATTCTGATACTAGATTCCAAATTGTTTCGAGCGCTCCACACAAATCCTGCTTATCTATAAGATTTCGCATTTGTACGATTAAATTTTTTGATTTTTCGAAAACTCTCTTTTCTGCTTCATTTAAATCGTAGTTTGTTTCTAGATTCCCTCCGATTTTCTGAATAAAAGCTAAAACTCTCTGTACTAAATTACCAAGATCATTCGCGAGATCATATGAAATGCGGTTTTTCATATTTTCTTTAGAAAAGTCTCCATCTTCTCCAAAACGAACTTCTCTAAAAAGAAAATAACGAAGCTGATCCAAGCCAAAGTTCTTAATAACATCATAGGGATCAACGACATTCCCGATGGATTTCGACATTTTTTGTCCTTCACTGGTCCACCAGCCGTGGGCAAAAATTCTTCTAGGTAATTCCAAACCGGCTGATATAAGAAATGCCGGCCAATATACTGCATGAAATCTTAAAATCTCTTTCCCCACTATATGAACACATTGACTCATCATGGAAGTAACGTCTTTATCTGGAAATCCGAGAGAGGTAATATAATTCGCAAGGGCATCTATCCAAACATACATAACATGTCCATCAGCACCTGGTATAGGGATCCCCCAATTGAATTTGCTTCTAGATATTGATAGATCCTTCAATCCGCTTTTCACAAAGCTAATCACTTCGTTTCTGCGAGCTACCGGAGCAATAAAATCTGGATTTTTTTCGTATAATTCTAACAGCTTATCTTGATAGGACGATAACCTAAAGAAAAAAGACTCTTCCTCCATCCATTCAACAGGCGCACCACTAGGAGCTTTTCCGTCGACAACTTCATTTTCCGGAACATACTCTTCATCTCTTGCGGAATACCAACCTGAGTAGGAACTTTTATATATGTCCTTTTCTATCATTTTCCAGAGAGCTTGCGCGGATCTAATATGACGTTCTTCAGTTGTCCGAATAAAATCATGTTCCGACAAATTAACGGCTCGACTCATGTCTTTAAACTTTCGCGAGATTATATCGCTGTATGTATGCACGTCCATACCTGATTTTTCGGCGGAACGAGCTACTTTTATCCCATGCTCGTCTGTTCCAGTCGAAAAATGCACTCTAAATCCATCAAGCCGCTTGAATCTAGCGATGATATCTGCAGCTATACTAGCGTAGGCATGACCTACATGGGGATCTCCATTTATATAGTATATAGGTGTAGTAACACAAAATTCCGATAATCTTTCCTTTCTCATGAAAACTTTTCCTTCTCATAAAAATGATTTTCTTACACCAGAACCTCTCCCCATTTTTGCTTCACAGGTCTAGGACGACGATTCTCGTCTAACGCTACCATAACGAAAGTACCTTGTACAGCGTGTAACTCTTCGTCCTGACTCTTTCTTTTTATTGTAACATAGACGTTTAAAGTAATTGACGTATTTCCTATCTTTTCGATTTCAGCATACACGGAAACCTCATCTCCGACAAAAATCGGAATATCGAATGTAACATTATTAATAGCCTTAGTAGCTACGCTTCCTTTTGCAAGACGTGCAGCGATACTTCCAGCAGCTATATCCATTAACGACATTATCCAGCCGCCAAAAATGTCTCCCCACGGATTAGTATCAGCTGGTACTGCAATAGTTCTAGAAATTAGAATTCTCTCTTTTTCCGACATATCATTCTCTCTAATTATCATCACACATACTATATATTGTCGTTTAATCAAAAAATCAAGAAAAAAATAGAAAAATTATGGTCCTATTATTTAATGTAATTTTCTGATAACAATTATCTAACCTTTTTTGGTGGAAAAGATGGATTTTTTTATTGATTTGGAAGCTTTTTTATCTAAAAAGCGGATTTCCTTTCGGTATTTCCTATGGACATGCGTGTTTTTATTTTTTTTATTATTCGCTTTTGTACTCGGAGTACTAGAGGGGAATTATTTTTCAGTTATTGGAGTTTCTATTGCTGGTTTTATCTGTTTTTTGCTGGCAGGAGAGATAAAAAGGACTAATAATTATAATCAACTTATCAGCTACCAAAAAAGTCTCGTAACAAACGGGTTTGATGCTTCTCCATTTGCTTTTTTTGTTTTCTCAGAAACAGGGAAATGCGTCTTTCTAAATCGCGTTGCTCAGACTTTATTCCCTGGATTTAAAATCAAAAATAAGGAGAACTTTATATTTTGTTTCGGAAAGTATCCAAAAGCGGTTGAAGCAATTAACAGCCTCAGAACATTCACTGATAATATGAAACAATCACATATCGATGTTCCTATAAAATTACAAACTGGCAATGTCGCTATTTGGAGGATAGCTGTTTCTCCAATTCCAGGGCATAAAGGATTTTCCGGTTGGATTATCATAGATATCAGTTCCTCTCCCAATAAGATCGAATCACTTGAAACAAATAGTTCTTTTTTATTAGAGATAATCAACAATTCAACAGTTGGATACTTTTCTTTAGACGAGCACAATGAAATTGTGTTCCACAATAAAACATTTGCCGATTGGATCGGAGTAGATAACGTTATCAATATTCCTATCTCTAAATACATTAGCGAAAACGGTAAAACGTCGCTTTTTAGTGGAAATAAAAGCAATATAGCCATCGATTGGCCTGCTGAGATTACTATAAAAATAGAAAATGGAGGCGTGTTAAAAGTTATAGTCAATCAGATCTCAGAAAATAATGGTTATAGAAGCTACCTGGTTACCAAAAGCCAACAACAAGAAACCGATATTGTTCAAGCGCTTGGAAGAACAAAATTGTATTTTGAAAATATTTTCGAAGATGCTCCACTTGGGATAGCAATAACTGACGGAGCTGAAATAATCAGCGCAAGTAACCGCACTTTTAAGACTTTTGTTGGGTCAGAAGCAACCGATAATGCGTTATTTACCGATTTCATTATTGAAGAAGAACGAGAAAGTGTCAGAGAAAAGTTATATGAATTACTTCCCGCTATCCATAAATCTATTCCTCCTTTCGAAATACATTTCACAGTGCACCAGGAAAAAACAATTATGGTTTATGTCGCGAAAATCGATGAAATAAAACGCTCTAAAGGTAACGATAGTTTAGTAATGTATTTTATCGATGCAACAGAGAAAAAAGAACTCCGACAACAATTCGTTCAATCTCAAAAAATGCAAGCAGTTGGACAGCTTGCCGGAGGAATTGCACATGATTTTAATAATCTTCTCACTGCTATGATAGGGTATTGCGATTTATTGTTAGAAAAGTATCTTCCTTCAGACCAATCTTTTAATGATATTATGCAGATAAAACAGAATGCAAATCGCGCTTCTAATTTAGTCAGACAATTGCTAGCATTTTCCAGACAACAGACACTGCAGCCAAAGGTATCCAGTGTAACAGATATGATTGGAGAGTTGTCTGCGCTGTTAAAAAGATTGCTTGGGGCAAAAATTGATCTCAAAGTCGTGCATGGAAGAGATATTGGATTTATAAAAGTAGATCAAATCCAGTTTGAACAAGTCGTTATCAATCTTGCCGTTAATGCCAGGGACGCAATGAGTAACGGAGGGACATTAACAATACAAACGTCTTCTTATTCCTCTAAAGAAGCTAAATTTCTGCGTGGAGGAACAATGCCTCCGGGAACTTACGTTCTTATCGAGGTAATAGACACGGGATGCGGCATTGATAAACAACATTTAAACAGGATTTTCGATCCTTTCTTTTCTACAAAAGAAAAAGGACATGGAACTGGGCTTGGCCTTTCAACAGTCTACGGAATAGTAAATCAAACCGGAGGATTTGTTTCCGTAGAAAGTGAGATGGGAAAAGGTACGAAATTTGATCTTTATTTTCCAGTAGTTTCTCCGCAGGATCATGAAATTAGCAAAACCAATGAAAAACCTTTAGAAAATAAAATCGTTGATGTTACAGGAACTGGTACGATACTACTTGTGGAAGACGAAGACGCAGTGAGAACATTCGGATCTCGGGCCCTACGGGATAAAGGCTATCGTGTAATAGAGGCTTCCAACGGAGAATCTGCATTGGAATTTATAAAAAAGAAAGGCGATTCTATAGACCTTGTTGTAACAGATGTAGTTATGCCGAAAATGGATGGTCCAGCGTTAATGAAGCACATTAAAGAATATAATCCTAATATGAGAGTAATATTTATTTCCGGTTATACAGAAGATAACTTCCGCGAATCGTTATCCAACGATGTAAATGCACATTTTTTATCAAAACCTTTTAATCTAAAAGAACTGGCCAGTAAGGTTAAGGAAGTGATGGGATAATATCAGCTCTTCTGAGGTGATTTAGAATCTTTAATCTGTTCCTCTTTGTATATGTTACTTGCAGAAAAAATAGTCTCACGAATCTGCTCGTTTAAATCAATTGCAGCTCCTGGAGAATGCGGAACGAAAATAACGTTGGACTTTGATCCCACTCCTATTTCTTTCAGAGTATCGATATACTGGATCATCAGTACCATATCCATTACACGGGAAGCATCTGTGCCAGGGATTGCTTGCACAAACCCCTCAACCGATTTCCCGAGGCCATCAATAATCGCTTTTCTTTGTCCTGCGATTCCTTTTCCATGAAGAATACTGGCTTCCGCCTCTGCTTCTGCCTGCTTAACTTTTAATATTTTTTCTGCTTCGCCTTTTTCTGTGGCTGCAACGCGCAGTCTTTGCGCTGCGTTAATTTCATTCATGGCCACCTTAACGTTCTGGTCTGGACTAAGATCAGTTATCAAGGCTTTTATAATTCCGTAACCGAACTCTGACATAGGTGCATCTAATTCAGTTCTTACGGCGTCGGCAATATCATCTTTTTTGGAGAAGACATCATCCAAAGTCAATTTTGGAATCTGAGCTCTCACTAAATCAAAAACAAAAGCTTTTATCTGATAATCTGGTTCACGAAGCGTATAACAGGCTTCAAATACCTTATCCGAAAGAACTTTATATTGGACTGCAACCACGACATTTACGAAGACATTATCCAGCGTTTTTGTTTCAACGGCTACATCCAATTGATGAATTCGAAAAGATATTTTTGTTAATAGTTCGTCGATGATAGGAATTTTCCAATGCAAACCAGCTTCTACAATTCGATGAAATTTTCCGAATCTTTCAATAACTCCACAACTTTGCTGTTGAATTACAAAGAATCCACTGAAAAACACTATGAACAGAAGAATAAACCCTCCGCAAAATAAAATATTTAGATTATTTACCGTTTCCACATTACCTCTTTTAATTAATTCTTATAAATCTTACTATCATAACATTAAATCGTCGTTAATCTCTAGAACTACCGTTATTAAATAATCTTGGGTTTGGAAAAGAAATCTAAAGCGCTGTAATCTATCAGTTTGGAGGCGTTTCATCGAATAACCCTGATTTTGGAGTGAAAATAACAGTGGTAGGGAAAAATACAAATTGCTTATTGCCGTTATTGTATCCGCAGAAGGCCTTCGCATTCAACATAAGGAACACATTCAGTGAAGAAGATTTTCCGTCTCCTGAGAAACTTCCTATGTAAATGGCTATTTTGATCTCTCCGTCATTAATGGATTTCAAATCTTCCCAAGTTGCGCTGCATACACGATCCAATCGTCGTCGGCGATATGCGAAATTTTCTTGACGCTCCTCTTATACTATCATTGCAGCTTTTTGATGATTCAAGCACTTCCATTCTAAACTTCTCGCTATACGCCATTGCTTAACCTCCGCTACATATAAACATTACATGTCGCTGTATCAAATATCATGCCGCTTTACTATACACTTTGTTTGTCGATTTTTGAAATGGACCCTTTGAAGTCCATTTTTATCTTTCTTCATAACGAGGTTGTCGAGATTTTCTGCTTCTTTTTTAGTTATAGAAAAAGGAAGACGTGCTTCTGCTTGCCCTCCCGCTTTTACGCAAACGATAAGCGAATCCATTTTATTTTTATCGCCATCGTTGCCCAGGAAACGCATCTCTATACCTGCATTTGTATGCCCTGGAATATTATATCCCTCGCCTATAATTGTAAAATAATCGCTCAAATCTATCTGTTTATTACCTTTTACCCCAAGGATACGTATTTTTAAATCCTCCACTTTATTATTACTTTTATTTTCAACGATACAACGAAGGACATTCTGCTCTTTCATATCAAAAGACAATTCTCCATTAGGGACGACCGTTATAGCATTTAAACTAAAGCAACAAACAGCAAAAATGGGGAAAAACATCTTCATATTTTTATCTTCTCATGCCTATTATAATAAGCATATAAGGAAAAGTTAATAGCCTAGCAAGTATTTTTTTGTGAAATTTTAGTTTTTTTCAGTATTGTATACTGTCCTTTTACGTTTGAAGAGCGATGTCAATATTATCTTCTCTGCTAATATCACATTTTTCTCCTGTTTTAGTGCTAGTAAATACATAATATCGCTATAGTTTGCTTTCAAAAACATATCTGATATAATCTCTACTGTTTGGGAGTCCTCAGCAGCAGGGAGTTCGGATGGTAATTTTAAGAAAAAACTAGAGTAGCGGTGTCTGTTTGATCCTGTTTTTTTCTTCTTTTTTTTTAGTTCTAACTAATATTTCCATTGAAGCGAATTGTTTTTCAGTTACGGTCATTATTTTATAGGCTCTAACGTATTTCCTCTTAAATTTCAACGTATTTCATCGTGCCTGGCCAGATTTTGCTATTTGGATCATTTTACGAAAACTCGCCGTATTGAAAATACAAAAATATACTTAGTCCATTGTTTTTTATGGAATTTTCAAAAATTTTGGAAAAATATCTATTATTTCAATAAAATATTTGACAAAAACAAGAAAACATGTATAATCTTATTAAAATAGGGAGGACATAAATATGCATAAAACTTTAACAACTATGATATGTTGCGTTTTTTTGTTTTTTAAATCTTTTGGAATGGATCTAGAATTGCAGGATGGTCACAGCTCCAAGTTAGAGAATTTAAAAAACCTGATTTGTTCTCGTTTTCCTCATTTAGATTGTGAAGGAGATTTTATTAATAAGATTAAACAAACGACAACTTACTATGACAATCGAAAATGTTTGCCAGTTCGATGCCTTCCTTATATTTTTCAAATTCCGGAACCTTCAGGTTTTTTTGATATAGTTTTTTCTCCTGGCGAGATTGAAGAATTATGTAAAACCGAGGGAGTTTGGATAGGAAATCTATTCTTTTGGAAATATTATGCGGAAAACCTGAATTGTCCAGTTTTGGACGAATGCTTAGCTATAGGAATAGGTCAACATGTTACCGAAGATACAGACTTTTTTATAAAAAATATCGAAAAGTTTGTTAAAAATGGAGCAAATCCATCCGCCCATATACTCGGCGATTTAGATATATGGAATCTTTCAGACTTTATTACCTACCAATTATTAGAAAGGGATACCCTTTTCAAAGAAAAACGTAATTGGACACTGGTTAAAGATACACTTAACGAACTTCATCCGAATAATTTATATGGACGAGGAATTACTATGTTTAATGTTAATGCATTGGAAGTTGGAGCTTTCACTGAAGAGCAGCGCGCAAAATTGCTACTTCTGAGAGAGAAGATAGAAGAATTTACGAAAAAATGAGAGCATTTTAAAAATCTAGTTCTTGGTAATAATCTGGAGGATTGATAGTTGGAATTCTATCCATAAGAATGCTTTTGAAAGATGGACGCGATTTAATTCTGACATACCAATCTTTTAAAATAGGATAGTCGTCCCATTTTACTGATCCGACGTAGTCTATACATGAAATTTGAGATGCAGCCGCGATATCCGCAAAGGAAAAATTCGCTCCAGCTAGCCAATTTCTCCGATCTATTAACCACGATATATAATCAAAGTAATATTTCAGGTTATTACTTCCTTTTCTTAAAAGAGCCGAATCCGGCGCAGTATGCGACACATGTCTTTTTATAACTTTTTCAAAGACAATGTTCTGAGTTACTTCTGCGAAAAACATCGAATTAAACAAAGTAACTAGCCTGCGCGTTTCAGATTTTTCTTTGGCGGTTGTTCCTAAAAAAGAACAAAGTTTGGGATATGAATTTTCAATGTGTTCCACTATAGCATACCAGCCTTCTAAAACTATTCCATCGAGATCTATCAATGCTGGAATATCTGAAAAAACCTGATACTCGGAAAGAGGATATTTCCTCTTCCATGGATAATCAAAAATCAACTCATAATCCAACACTTTTTCTGTAAGATACACTCGAATCATCCGACTGAAAGCGCAAAGAGGGTAATGATATAATTTCCTCATAATTCACTAAAATACGAAATGCTTAATACTAATACATCAATTGTTTTTATCAAGCGTTTTTTTTATTCGGATATATTGTCAAAAGATGCGCAACTTTATATTTCAAAATCCTTAGATATGATAAAATATTTAACTATATTTCTTGAAATTTACCTTTTTTCAAAGTTGAGGTCAGTGATAGTATGCCAACGATATGGGAATTTTATCGAATAACAGATGCATAGTGGGAATGTCAGGAGGAGTTGATAGTTCTACATCCGCGGCTCTGATGAAGGAAAGAGGATTCGAGGTCATTGGATGCACTTTAAGAATGTTTGATGCCGAAAAAGTAGAGCTATCAATAGAGAACGCCAAAAGAGTGGCGGATTTCCTAAAAATAAACCACGAAATTATTGATTGTCGTCAGAAATTTGGCAATTGCGTTCTTAGTACTTTTGTAAAGTCATATATTTGTGGGCTAACACCCAATCCATGTGTGCTGTGCAATAAATTCGTAAAATTTGAATATTTGAATCTCTTTCGGTTAAAGTATGATGCAAGTTTAATTGTAACGGGACACTATGCTCAAATATTCAGAGACGATGAGTCCATAATACTGAAGCAGGCAGAAGATTCTAATAAAGATCAGAGTTATTTTTTATATGGGGTAGATCGAGAAATTCTTAAATTTACTTTTTTCCCACTTGGGGCCCATACAAAAACTCACACTCGCGAATTGGCGCGAAAATTTGGTCTTCACGTTGCTGATTCTTCTGAGAGCCAGGATATCTGTTTTCTAATAAATGAGAATTATGCATCGTATATAAAAAAGCATGCGCCAAGTTCCTGCATTCCCGGAAATATTATTGACTTTTCTGGTAATACCATCGGAAGGCATTCTGGCATCATCAATTACACAGTTGGACAGCGCAAAGGTCTTGGACTTTCCGGAGGACCATTCTTCGTCAGTGATATAAACGCCGAAAAAAACGACATAGTTGTATCGAAAAAAAGGAGATTAGCGGTTACTAAAATTTTTCTGGAAGATACTTGTTTTCTGAATGAAGAATATTTGGGAGAATGCCTAGTGAAAGTCAGATCATCAGGCCCTAAAATTTCAGCAAAAATCATAAAAGAATCAAACGGCTACTGCGCGGAGCTGCGTCAACAAGAACACGGAGTGGCGAAAGGACAACACTGTGTTTTTTATCAAGAAAACGTAGTACTTGGTGGAGGACGCATAAATTCGGTTAACTAAAATTAAAAATATATTGAGAAAAAGAGTTGACGCGATCGTCTCGAAAGGATATAAGAAGCTTACGTTCATTGAAAAAGTTGATAACAAAATTTTAAAGAGAGGATATGTAGGTGGCGTATTATTGAGGCTTCGTACATATCGGATCTTGCGTCAGATATGTTTAGGAAGCTAGGAACGATTTTTATCGTTTAATTTGAGAGTTTGATCCTGGCTCAGAACGAACGCTGGCGGCACGCTTAACACATGCAAGTCGAACGGAATTATGGAGCTTGCTCCATAGTTTAGTGGCGCACGGGTGAGTAACGCGTAGATATCTGCCTATTGGTGGTGAACAACTCCGGGAAACTGGAGCTAATACAGCATAAGCTCGAGAGAGGAAAGGCCGTAAGGTTGCCAGTAGAGGGGTCTGCGTCTGATTAGGTAGTTGGTGGGGTAATGGCTCACCAAGCCAATGATCAGTAGCTGGTCTGAGAGGATGGTCAGCCACACCGGAACTGAGACACGGTCCGGACTCCTACGGGAGGCAGCAGTGGGGAATATTGGACAATGGGGGAAACCCTGATCCAGCGATGCCGCGTGAGTGATGAAGGCCTTAGGGTTGTAAAGCTCTTTTGACAGGGACGATGATGACGGTACCTGTAGAATAAGCACCGGCTAACTCTGTGCCAGCAGCCGCGGTAATACAGAGGGTGCTAGCGTTGTTCGGAATTACTGGGCGTAAAGGGCGTGTAGGCGGTCGCGTAAGTCAGATGTTAAAGACCTGGGCTTAACCTAGGGGATGCGTTTGATACTGCGTGACTAGAGAACAGGAGGGGAGAATGGAATTTCCGGTGTAGAGGTAAAATTCGTAGATATCGGAAGGAACACCAGTGGCGAAGGCGATTCTCTGGACTGTTTCTGACGCTGAGGCGCGAAAGCGTGGGGA